>CANQQF010000020.1 GCA_947625985.1 uncultured Clostridia bacterium
GGCTTCATAGCTCAGTTGGTAGAGCAGAGGACTGAAAATCCTCGTGTCAGTGGTTCGATTCCACTTGAAGCCACCAAGTAAAATTAAAGAGTAGTAGTTTTAGACAGTGACTACTTCTTTTTTTTGTGTTAAATATTGCGACATACATCTATACATATTCTAAATAATTTTATTTTAATATAATGAAATAAAAAAGAAATTTTCAAAATTTTTACAAAGTACTCATCCTATTTATTAAAAATTAGTATAAAAAAGTGTTGATAATATACGAAAATTACAAGAATAGTAAATATATGCTATAATATATATAGTTTATTAATAGAGGTGAGTTATGAAAAAGATAAGAAATCAATCAATAAAAAATGTATTAAAAAAATTATACAAAATACTAACCAAAAGACAAAAAGTATCTTTTCTAATAATTGTACTTATTATGATTATATCTGCAGGATTAACACAAATTACACCTAAAGCCATTGGATGGTTAACAGATGACATACTAACACAAAGTGAAATAGCGTTTTCTAAAGTTATACCATTCTTAATTTTAATATTGGTTGTAAATGTTATAAATGAGATTATAAAAATTGCTAGAAGGGTTATGGTAGAAGATACTGCAACCAGAACAGAAAAACAAGCAAGAGGAATGGTAATAAAATCTTTGCTTATGGCACCATTGTCATATTTTAGAGAAAATATGACAGGAAACATACACGGAAGAATGAATAGATGTTTAGATGGAACAGTAAAACTAGAAAAACTATTATTTATGGATTTTGCACCGGCAATATTTAATAGTATTGCAGCAATTGTAACAATATTTATTACTTTACCATTTATACTTGCATTACCAATGATGTTAGTAATACCAATTGGAATATTTATAGTATTCAAACAAATAAATAGCCAAAAAGGGATAAGAGTGGAACTTTTAGAAAGTAAATCACAAATGGATGGCACAATTGTTGAACTAATAAATGGAATAGAAGTTATAAGAATTAGTGACAGTGTAGATTTTGAAACGAATAGATTTGATAATAAATCAGAATTTTTAAGAAAAAAGGAAATGAAACATCATAAAGCGATGGCATTATATGATTGTTTAAAATTTGTAAATCAAGTATTTTTTACTGTATTAATAATTGGAATTTCAACTTATCTAGCAACAAAAAATATAATATCTGTTGGAGCAGTATTAACATCATATTTATGTTTTAACCAACTAATAAAACCTTTAGAGGAATTACATAGAATATTTGACGAATTATCTGAATGTACAGTTTTAGCAACAGATTTCTTTAAAATGGTAGAAATACCTAATGATTTTTCATATAGTGAAATATCAGAAAATAAACAAAAAATAGATATAAAGCCAGTCGTACAAATTAAAGATTTAATGTTTTATTATAATGAAGATAAGGATAAAATAATATTAAATAACTTTAATTTATCAATAGATAGAGGAATGTTTTTAGGAATAGCAGGTCCAAGTGGATGTGGAAAATCATCACTAATTAAAGCAATATGCAAATTAGAAAGAGGATATGGAACTATAATAATAGATTCAAAAGATATAAGTTCATTAAATAGAAAGGATATATCTGAAACAATTGCTTTAGTTCCACAAAGTCCATTCTTAATAGCAGGTACAATATATGAGAATATATGTTATGGAATTGATAGAGAAGTTTCAATAGGAGAAGTTGAAGAAGCGGCTAAAAAAGCATATATTTATGATTATATAAACGATTTACCAGATAGATTTAATTCTGTAATATCAGAAGGGGGAAATAATTTATCAGGTGGACAAAAGCAAAGAATAGCAATTGCTAGAATATTTTTAAGAAAACCTAAAATTTTAATATTAGATGAGGCAACGTCAGCTTTAGATAACACATCAGAAAAACATATTCAAACAGAAATAGAAAGATTACAGCAAGAAAATAATACTACTATTATATCAATTGCACATAGATTAACTACTTTGAAAAACTGTGATAAAATTATAGTTTTAAATAAAGGAAAAATTGAAGAAAATGGAAAATATAATGAACTAATTGAAAAAGGTGGAATATTTAGTGATATGTATTATGGAAAATTAAAATAATATTAATTTTAAATATTTTTAACAAATTATCTTTCAAACTACCTAAAATATAAGCTAAAATACTTAAATATTGGAATGATACAAAATATAAGAAAATATGTAAATAGCTAAAAGATAAAGTAAATAAAGAAGGCAACTAATTATTTTTGATTAGTTGCTATTTTTGTATATATACTTCCAACTGTACTGTTAATAACGTAAGGCTTAACTTTTTCAAAAATGGTCAAATTTGGGATACACAGCTATAAAAATAATAAAAATTGTAAAAAATTTGATTTCATGCAAGTTTCGACAAACTTTTTAAAATTAAAGTGCTAAAATGTAATAAGTTAATTCAAAAATTTTAATTCTAAATTATTAAATTCAAATAAAATCAATAAAAGGAGGAATGTTATGCTAGCTATAGTGAAAAGTATGGCATTGCAAGGCCTTGATGGTTATGTTGTATCAATTCAAGTAGATGTTTCTTCAGGATTTCCAGGTTTTGAAATAGTAGGTTTACCAGGAACAAGTGTTAAAGAAGCAAAAGAAAGGGTAAAGACAGCAATAAAAAATACTAAGTATCAACTAAAAAGTAGAAAAATTCTTATAAATTTGGCACCTGCAAGTACAAGAAAAGATGGTTCATTATTTGATTTACCAATAGCAATTGGAATATTAATAGCAAGTGGACATATAAAAAAAGCAAAAGTTGAAAAAAAAATAAGAGAAACAGTTTTTATAGGAGAATTGTCACTAAAGGGGACAGTTGAAAAAGTAAAAGGAATTTTACCTATATGTATAGAAGCAAAAAAGTTAGGAATTAAAAAAATCGTATTACCTAAGCAAAATATTAATGAAGCAAGTTTTGTAAAAGGTATTGAAATACTTCCTGTATCAGATTTAGAAGAAGTAATAATGTTTTTAAATGGTAAAATATTACCAGCACAAAGTGAAGAAAAGAAGATTAAAGTTAGATCAAAATATAAAGTTGATTTTTCAGATGTTAAAGGGCAAGAAAATGTAAAAAGAGCATTAGAAATTGCTGCAGCTGGAGGACATAATTGTATTTTAATTGGTCCACCTGGAAGTGGAAAAACAATGTTAGCAAAAAGAATACAAACAATATTACCAGATATAACATTTGAAGAAGCTATGGAAGTAACAAAGATTCATAGTGTAGCAGGTTTACTTTCAGAAGATGAACCTTTTTTATTAGAAAGACCATTTAGAAGTCCACATAATTTAATTTCAGAACAATCTTTAATTGGTGGTGGAAGAGTACCTAAACCAGGAGAGATTAGTCTAGCGCATTTCGGCGTATTATTCTTAGATGAATTAACAGAGTTTAATAAAAAAACAATAGAGGTTTTACGAGGACCATTAGAAGATAGAAAAATAACTATCAGTAGATTGGCAGCATCTATTACGTACCCTGCAAACTTTATTTTAATTGCAAGTATTAATCCATGTCCGTGTGGATTTTATGGATCAAAAGAAAGAAAATGCACATGTACTCAAGAGCAAATAAAAAAATATATTCATAAAATTAGTGGGCCTATTTTAGATAGGATTGATCTACATATAGAAGTTGGTAGTGTACCATATGATAAATTAAAAGATACAAAAGAATCAGAAACATCTGAACAAGTAAGAAGCAGAGTAAATGAGGCGAGGAAAATACAAAATAGAAGATACAAAAATGAAGAAATTTTTTCAAATTCAGAGTTAAAATCAAATTTAATAAAAAAATATTGTAGTATTGAAAGTGCAAATACAAATTTAATGGAAAAAGCATTTAAAGAATTAGGATTAAGTGCAAGAGCTTATGAAAAAATTTTAAAGATTTCAAGGACTATAGCAGACTTAGACCATTCGCAAGAGATTCAAACTCATCATTTAGCTGAAGCAATACAATATAGAAGTTTAGATAGAAAATATTGGGGAGAAGAGGTGGAAACTTAATTTGCAAATAATAAAAAGAGAAGATAAGAATTACCCCAAACAATTAAACTACATAAAAAAAGCTCCCGAAAAATTATATGTTATGGGAAACTTAAAACTACTAGATACTTATTCAATAGCAATAATAGGTTCAAGGAATTGTTCTAAAGAAGGTGAAAAAATTGCTAGAAAATTTGCACGAGAATTAGCTTTACATGGAATAACTATTGTTAGTGGACTAGCCAATCGGAATAGATACAGCTGCACATATGGGAGCTTTAGATGTTGGTGGGGATACAATTGCGGTTCTTGGAAACGGATTTAACCACATATATCCTAAAGAGAATGAAGAATTATTTAAAAAAATTATAGAAAAAGGGTTAGTAGTAACAGAATATTCTGTAGATGAAAAAGCTCAGTCTAAATATTTTTTAGAAAGAAATAGAATAGTAAGTGGATTATCATTAGGTGTATTAGTTGTTGAAGCAGGGAATAGGAGTGGAACAAGTGTTACTGCAAGATATGCAAGACAACAAGGAAAGGAGATATTTTGTATACCTCATGCAATAAATGATATACATGGTGTTGGAACAAATAAATTAATAGCTCAAGGTGCAAAATTAGTTACAAACACAAAAGAGATAATAGAAGAATTTGATTTTTTAGAATATCATGAAGAAATAATTACTAATTTAAAAAATAAAAAACCAATTGTAAAAAATGAATATAAAGAAATTTTTGATGTGATTGGATTAAAAGCAATAGAAATAGATGAAATATGTATGAAAACGAAAAAGAAAATACAAGAAGTAAACTCGGCCTTACTTATTCTTGAATTAGAAGGTTATGTAGAAAAAATAGCAGGAGGATATATATGGAAAACAAAACAATAAATAAACAAAATAATAAACAAATACTAGGAAAAATCGGAGAAGAAAGAGCATGCCGATATTTAAAAGAAAAAGGCTATCAAATATTGGAGAGAAATTTTAGATGCAAGATGGGAGAGATAGATATAATTGCAAAAGACAAAAATAAAGACTTAGTTTTTGTTGAGGTAAAAACAAGAAGAAGTTTTCAATATGGAAGTCCAGCAGAGGCAATAAATTATCAAAAGAAGAATCATATTTATAGAGTTGCAAAATATTATATACTTACTAACAAGTTAATAAATAAGACAATACGCTTTGATGCAATTGAAATAGTAATAGGAAATAGTTGTTATTTACATCATATTAAACAAGCATTTTAAAAATTTATATACAACAATTTAATTCGTGATAATAAAAAATAAATAAAAAAATAAAAGAATTGCGCAGTTTGGAGCAATTTATGTTGTAACAATAAATTCACGATAATAAAAAAAATAAATAAAAAAATAAAAGAATTGCGCAGTTTGGAGCAATTTATGTTGTAACAATAAATTCACGATAATAAAAAAAAATAAATAAAAAAATAAAAGAATTGCGCAGTTTGGAGCAACTTTATGTTGCGACAGCAAAATTCTTTTATTTTTTTATTTATTTTTTATAATTAATAATGGTAAATTCAATTGTTTTTCTTACTAAATTCTGAATATTTCCTAAGTTTTTCTTCAACTAAATAATTTACTGTTCCTCTAGGAAAATGACCATCTTTATCCTTTTTACCAGCAGGAACACCAGTTAAAATTTCAATACCTTCTTCAATTGTAGAAACAGAGTAAATATGAAATAATTTGTTTTTAACAGCATCTATAACTTCATCAGATAATTGTAAGTTTTTAACATTTTGTTGAGGAATCATAACACCATGTTCACCAGTTAATCCTCTCATCTTACATATTTGGAAGAAACCTTCTATCTTTTCATTAACTCCACCAATAGGTTGAATCTTTCCTTTTTGATTAACTGAACCAGTAACTGCAATTGATTGATTAATAGGTATATTAGATAAACTAGAAAGTAGACCATATAATTCTGTGCTTGAAGCACTATCTCCATCAACTCCATTATACAATTGTTCAAAACATATACTTGCAGTTAAACAAAGAGGGAATTCTTGTGCAAACATTTCTCCTAAATATCCAGTTAGAATAAGTACACCTTTAGAATGAGAAGAGCCAGAAAGTTCAACTTCTCTTTCTATGTTTATAACTCCACTTTCTCCAGTATAAGTATTTACAGTTATTTTGGCTGGTTTTCCGAATGTATAATCACCAAATGATAATACTGTTAAACCATTTAATTCTCCAACTTCAAATCCTGAAGTATTGATTAATAGAGAATTATCTTTTATCATTTCCAAATATTTTGTGTCATATTTTTTAATTCTTTCAATACGTTCTTTTAAAGCTTTGTCTACATGTTCAGCTTTTACAACTTTAGATTTTTCAACCTTAGCCCAGGTAGAAGCTTCACCAACAACTTGAGCTAAATCTGTAAATCGTGTAGAAAGTTTTTCTCTATCACCAGAAAGCTTAGAAGAATATTCTATAATTTTTCCCATTGCTTTCTTATCAAGAGGTAGTAAATCTTCTTGTTCACAGAAACCATGAACGAAACGAGCTAATTTAATTGAATTATCTTCATTTATAGGTGCATCTTCTTCAAATTCAACTTTTATTTTAAATAATTTTCTAAAATCAGAATCTATTTCTAAAAGTGTTTGATATATTGAAGAATTTCCAATCAATAAAACTTTTAAATCTAGGGGTATTGGCTCTGGTTTTAATGAAATCATAACCATAGAAGAGTTTTGTTCTTGTGGATTTTCAATACCAACCTGTTTAACTCTTAATGCTTTTTTCAATGATTCATAGCAATATGGGTTACTTAATAAGTCTTTAGCTTGAAAAATGATATATCCACCATTGGCTCTTTGTAATAATCCTGGTTTTAACATTGTAAAATCAGTTTTTAAAGAACCATAATAATTTTCATATTCAATAGAACCAAAAATATTATGATAAGTATAGTTTGAATCCATTATAACTGGAGCACCTTTTAGTTCACTGTTATCTATAAACAAATTTACTTTATAATTATCAGATGGATCAGGTCTTTTTTGAACTGGTCCCATTTGTAATTGTTGCATAGTAGGCTTTCTTCTATCACCATCTATAAAATATGAAATGTTTTTTAAAATATCTTGTTTTATATCATTTAAAAATTTTGTGATTTTTTTGTTTCTTTTAAATTGAGATTTTAAATAATTTATATGAACATTAACTGTTAATAAAGTAATGTTAGATTGCCATTCAGAGATTTTTTTGTCTGCATCTTTTTCTATTTCTTTTATTTTACCGATAGCAGACATTATTTCTTCTTGTACAATAACAGCATTTTCTTCATATACTTTTTTAACAGCTTCTGGTAACTTATCAAATTCAGATTCTTCAATAGTTTTACCATCAACAATAGGCATCATATAAATGCCATTTTGCGCAGATTTAACTTTGAAGTTGTATTTTGCAGCTTTTTTATCTAAAGCTTCCATTAAAGCTGTTCTTTTTTCTTCAAACTCTTTTTTGATAAGAGATTTTTCTTTTTCAAAGTCATCAGCATTAAAAGTCTTTTTTATATCTTTTTTAACCTCTTTTATAAAGCCATCCATTGCTTCTTTAAACTCTTTACCTTGACCAGCAGGAAGACAAATAGCAACTGGCTCATTTGGATTATCAAAATTATATACATAGCACCAATCAGAAGGTGTTTTTTTAGATGATGCAACTTTAGTTAAATAGTTTTTACTATACATAGTTTTACCAACACCACTTGGACCTTCTAAGTATAAATTATATCCTTTAACATCAACTTTTAGTCCAAACTCTAGAGCTTTAATACCACGATCTTGACCAATTCCGGTACTAATTGACTCTAGTTCTTCAGTTGTTTTAAATTTAAAAACATCAGTATTAAAAGATAGTTTTAAATCTTTATAGCTTAATTCATTTTTCTTTTTCATTTGTTTCCTCCACTATTCATCTTTTAGTTTTTATTTTATACAGAAATGTAAATTTAATACAATTCAATATATAATTCCAACTTTATTTTATATTAGTTAATGCAATTTGTAAATAGAAAAATTACAAAATATGATGAAAAATAGAAAAATAGATGATATAATATTGTAAATAAAAAATGGAAGAAGGTGGTTATAACATGACAATAAAAGAAGCTATCGAAAAAGCAGCAGTATTGCTAAAGGCAAGACAAATTGAAACTCCAAAAATGAAAGCAAGATTATTGATGCAATATGTACTAAAAAAACCAAGACAATATTTAATTGTATATGATAAAAGACAAATCACCAGAGAGCAAGAAAAAACATATTTTAATTATGTAGAAAAATTAAGAAGCGGAATTCCATTACAACATATTACTCATTCACAAGAATTTATGAAAATGAATTTCTACGTAAATGAGAATGTTTTAATTCCAAGATCAGATACGGAATGTTTAGTAGAAGAAGTAATAGAGATTGCAAAAAGAATAAATGCGATAAAGATATTAGACTTATGTACTGGAAGTGGAATAATTGCTATCTCACTAGCTAAATATTTAGAACAAAGTGAAATTACAGCTGTTGATATTAGTGAAAAAGCGTTAAAAATAGCAAAGAAAAATGCAATTGAAAATGGTGTATCAGATAGAGTTAAATTTATAAAATCAGATTTATATCAAGCAATAGATGAAGAAAAATTTGATATTATTGTTTCAAATCCACCATATATAAAAAGAGATGTAATGAAGACTTTAAAGCAAGAAGTACAAATGGAGCCTCAAATTGCACTAGATGGAGGATATGATGGTTTGGAGTTTTATAGAAAAATAATACCTGATGCATATATGCATTTAAAATCACAAGGATATTTATGTCTAGAAATAGGCTTTGATCAAAAAAATGATGTTTTACAACTGATAAAAAACGAAGTTAAATATGTAGGAGAATATAGTAAAAAAGATTTATATGATAAAGATAGAATTGTATGTGCGAAATTAATATAGAACGGAGGAGTATAAATTGTCTTTTTCTTCAGATGTAAAAAAAGAAATTGGATCAATAAGTAACTTAGCAAAAAAAGAGCAAATTAAATATGAATTAATAGGTTACTTAATCACTAGTAATACAAGCATTGTAAAAAACAGAAAAAATAAAAAGATTAAATTTTCAACTGAAAGTGACTATAATATAAATAGATTTTCGAAAATATTAGCCAACTTAGGAATAAATTATGATATACAGGTAAGTGGTAATTTATTTGTAATAATTTCTGAGTTTCCACAAATAAAAGAGATACAATTAAATTCATCAAAAATAGAAGTGTGTAATCAAAAAGAAATATATAATAAGAAAGATGAGATAAAGAAAGCAATAATAAGGGGAATGTTTTTAGGCTCAGGATCTATAAATAATCCTAAAAATAAATATCATTTTGAGATATCTTTTTCAAATAAAAACAACTTAGAATTTGCAACAAATTTAATAAGCCTATTTGAAATAAAATTCAAACAATTGATAACAAAAGAAAAGACAAGTATCTATATAAAAGAAGGTGAAGAAATTTCGAAAATGCTTGCTTTAATTGGAGCTAATAAAGCAGTAATGGAATTTGAAGATATTAGAATTGAAAGAGAAATGCGCGGTAAAATAAATAGATTAGTAAATTGCGAAACAGCTAATCTAACAAAAACGATTAATGCAGCAGTTGAACAAATAGAAGCAATTGAAAAATTAAAAAAGGAAAAAAGATTCAATAAATTAAATGATAATTTAAAAGAAATTGCAGAATTAAGAGTCGCAAATCCAGATATGTCACTAACAGAATTAGGGAAAATGGCTAATCCGCCAATAGGAAAGTCAGGTGTAAATTATAGATTAAAAAAAATAATAGAAATAGCGAAAGAGTAGGAGGCCAACTTGAAAAAAGAATTAGGAATATATATACATATACCGTTTTGTAAGCAAAAATGTTACTATTGTGATTTTATTTCTTATACAAATAAAAATGATTTGATAAAAAAATATATAGAGGCAGTTGGACAAGAGTGTGAAAATTATAATTTAGATAAATATATAGTTACTTCTATATATATTGGGGGTGGAACTCCTTCATTTATAGATAGCGAATGTATTCAATATGTTTTAAAAAAAGTAAATAACCAATTTAATATAGAAAAGGATTGTGAAATAACAATTGAAGTAAATCCTGGAACAGTAACAAAAGAAAAGTTGGAAACATATAAAAAATGCGGAATAAATAGATTGAGCATAGGATTGCAATCTATTAACAATAAATTGCTAAAACAAATAGGGCGAATTCATGACTATGAAGAATTCTTAGAAACATATAATATGGCTAAAAGAATAGGATTTCAAAATATAAATATAGATTTAATATTAGGTTTACCTAATCAAACAATAAAAGATATAAAACAAGAGATGGAAGAGGTTTTGAAATTAAATCCAAAACATATTTCTACATATTCTTTAATTGTTGAAGAAGGAACTAAGTTAGAAAAAATGATAGAGGAAGGAAGATATCAACTATTACCAGAAAAATTAGAAAGACAGATGTATTGGTATGTAAAAAATATGCTACAGAGAAATGGATATAAACATTATGAAATATCTAATTTTTCTAGAAAAGGAAATGAATCGAAGCACAATCTGAACTGTTGGGATCAAAAAGAATATATTGGTTTAGGAATTGCTGCACATTCATATTTAAATAAAATCAGATATTCAAATTTAGAAAATATAGATGAATATATAAAAAACATACAAGAAGGAAAATATCAAGTTAATAGAATAATTCATGAAAATCAATCTATAGAAGATGAAAAAAAAGAATTTATGTTATTAGGACTAAGAAAAATAGATGGAGTATCAGTGAAAAAATACAAAAATAAATTTGGAGAAAACCCAATATATATCTATAAAGATAAACTAAAAAAACTAAAAGATAAAAATCTTATTGAGATCTCTGAAAATCGTATAAAACTTACTAATAAAGGAATAGACTTAGCAAATATTGTATGGGAAGAATTTGTGTAATAAATGCGAGAAAATAATAAAATATATATTGAAATGTTGAAAAATTCTAGAATTATGGTATACTATAGTACAGAGATTTTATAACAAAGGAGATTTACATGGGATTTTTTGAAAAACTTAAAAATGGAATGAATAAGACAAAAAAATCATTTGACGAAAAAATAAATAATGTATTTAGCAACTTTAGAAAAGTTGATGAAGAATTTTTAGATGAATTAGAAGAAGTACTAATTATGTCCGACATTGGAATGGAAACATCAATGAAAATAATTAATAATTTACGAGTAAGAATAAAAAAAGAAAAAATACAAGAGGAAGAAGATGTTAAACAAGCACTAAGAGATGAAATGAAAGAGATATTAGATGTTGCAGATGTTTCATTAAAATTAGAAACAAGGCCATCTGTAATATTAGTTATAGGAGTTAATGGAGTTGGAAAAACAACTTCTATTGGAAAAATAGCAAATAGACTTGCAATGGATGGAAAAAAAGTTGTAGTTGCAGCAGCAGATACATTTAGAGCAGCAGCAGTAGAACAATTAGAAATTTGGGCAAATAGAGCTGGGGCAGAAATTGTAAAAAGAAAAGAAGGAGTAGATCCAGCATCTGTTGTATATGATGCTATGAGAAAGACTAATGAAATAGGAGCAGATGTTTTAATAGTAGATACAGCCGGAAGATTGCATAATAAAAAATATCTAATGGACGAGTTACAAAAAATTAATAGAGTAATAAATAAAGAAATGCCAGATGCCAGTAAAGAAGTATTATTAGTAATTGATGGAGCTACAGGGCAAAATGCAATTTCACAAGTCAAAGCATTTAAACAAGAAGCTGATATAACAGGATTAGTTTTAACTAAACTTGATGGTACTGCAAAAGGTGGAGTTGTAATTGGAATTGTTGAAGAAAATAAGATACCTGTTAAATTTATTGGTGTTGGAGAACAGATTGATGATATGGAAATATTTAATTCAGAAGACTTTGTAAAAGCAATAATATAAGAATTGAGAGGTGTTATAGTGGAAAAGAAAGGACAAGAAATGAATAAAAAAGAAAAAACAAAGGCAAAAGAAAAAAATGTAGAGGCACCAAAAAAAGAAAAAGTAGAAAAAGGACAAGCTAACGAAACACAAGTTAAAACAAAAGCCAAAAAAAATAAAACGAATAGAATGATAGTTATATTATTTATAGTATTATTTACAATTGTTATGTATATTGCTTTAAGAGGAAGTTATCTAGAATATAGAGAATTAGGAGAAGAGTTTATTCCAGTATTTTTCACAAATTTAACATATAAAAGTATAATTATGGGCGTAAATTTTGTATTTTTATATTTTATTTTATATTTTACAAATAGAGGAATAAAAAAAGGTTTGAAAGTATTCTTTGATAAAGAAAATAAAGAAATGCCTAAACTAATGAACAAGTCTTTATCTCTTATTATTTCTGCAATTGTAAGTGTATTAATAGGAGGAATATTTACAGATAAAATTATACTATTCTTTAGTAATTCCAACTTTGGAATTCAGGATCCTATATTCAATTTAGATATTTCATATTACATGTTACAAAAACCTGTCATAGAAATGTTAATTATTTACTTTATAGCATTAATAGTAGGGATTTCAGCATATATGGCAATATACTATATAATAGTTTTTAACCAATATTTTGATGGTATTGACGGTAAAATGTTAAAACAAAGTAATTTAATAAAAAAGGTAAAACGTAATGTTATACTTATTGCAATTGCAATTGCTTTATTTACAATTGTTGGAACACAAAATATATTGTTTGGAGAAATTACAAAATTAGAAGAAGAAGATATTGCAATAACAGGTGCAGGTCTTACTGAAGCAACAATAAAACTATGGGGATATATAGTGTTTGCTTTAGTTATAGTAGTATCTATATATAAAGCTGTTAAAGCTTTCTCAACAGGAAGTTTAAAAAATACAGTAAAAAGACTAGTTATTATTCCTGCATACTTAGTAGTTCTATTTGTTGTTTTGGTAGGCTATGATTTGATTTTTGTAAAGTCTAATGAATTAGATAAAGAAAAACAATATTTAGAATACAATATTGAAAATACAAAAAATGCGTATAATATAGATATACAAGAACAAAATGTTGTGGATTCTGGAACAATAAAAGAAAATGAAATTGATGAAAATCAAAAGACTATAGATAATATAACAATTATAACTAAAGAAGCTTTAATGAATACTTTAGAGGATAATCAAACTGGAACAGGTTATTATTCTTATGATGATGCAAAAATACAACAATATTCAATTAATGGAAAAGAAAACTTATTATTTGTTGCACCTAGAGAGATGACTAGTTCAGGAAGAACATACAATAATAAAACTTATGAAAATACACATGGTATGGGATTGATACTTGCATCTGCTACATCAGCAACTGAAACAGGAACAATAAATTATATACAAAAAGACGTATCTGGAAAAGATGAAGTTATAAATGTAGAACAACCTAGAATGTATTTTGGATTAGAAACAAATTCATCTGTAGCTACAAATACAAAGAATAAAAAAGAATATGATTATACAGATGAAGAAGGAAAAGATTATACCTCTTCATATGAAGGAAAAGCTGGTTTGAGTTTAAACTTTCTTGATAGATTAATTTTAGGAATAACAAAAGGAGATTTAAACTTAGCGTTTTCAGGAGAAGTTAAAGACGATAGTAAAATATTAATTAATAGAAATGTAATTAGTAGAGCAAAAAAAGCATTGCCAAATTTAATTTATGATGCAAATCCATATACTGTTATTACAGATGAAGGAAAAATTGTATGGGTATTAGATGCATATACTGTATCTAGCAATTATCCATATTCACAATATACAAGTATAGAACATGATAATATTAAAGAAAAAATAAATTATATACGTAATTCTGTAAAAGTAATAATTGATGCATATGATGGAACAATGTCATATTATATTACAGATAGAACAGATCCTATAGCAATGGCTTATAGAAACACATATAAAACATTATTTAAAGATTTAGATGAAACAATACCTGAAGACATAGCTAAACATATTGTTTATCCTGAATATTTATACAGAATTCAATCAAATATGTTGAGTATATACCACAATGTTAAAGCAGATGTTTTATATAGAAGTGATGACTTATGGGAAATAGCTAAAACAAATACCACAACTTCAAATAAATCTACTGGAACACAAATGCCCCCATATTATACAATGGTAAAAACAAATGATGAAGATGCTGATTTAGGGCTTGTACAAATTTACACACCTGCTAAAAAGCAGAATTTGATTTCATATTTAGTAGGTAAAACAGATGGTACGACAAATAAATTAAAATTATATACATTCTCTGAAGATAGTAATATTGTTGGACCAATGCAACTTGATAAACAAATTGATGAAGATGAAGCTATTTCAGCTGAAATACAAACATTGGTAACCACTGGAACAAAAGTTAGCAAACAAATGATTATTGTTCCTATAAATAACACTTTGTTATATGTAGAGCCAATTTATCAAACAATGTTAAATGAGTCAGAAATACCAATATTAAGAAAAGTTGTAGTCGCTTCTGGTAACAAAGTAGCAATTGGAGATAATTTAAATTTAGCGTTAAAAAATCTTCTTTCTCAATATGCTGTTGATATCGAAGTAGAAAATACAGATGATATTGAAGGTGTATTAGATGCATTAGTCAAAGCAAATAAAGAACTTTCACAATCAAATAGCAACAATGATTGGGAAATGATGGGAAAAGATATTAAGAGATTACAAGAATTGATTGACACTTTAGAAACATTAAGAGAAGAAGAGGAAAAGAAGAAAAAAGAATTCAGTAAAGAAGATGAAAAGTCTGCAGAGGAAACAAATGAAATAAAAAATGATGAAAATATAGTTAATGATATAGAAAATCAAGTATTTATAAATGAGAATTAAAGTTGTCGAAATTTTTAACTTTGAGTATAGCTATTGACGAGAAAACATAGATTTTTACAACATATTAATTTAGTTCCAACTTTGATTGTTGTGCAGTAAAATGAGAAGAATTTGAATGATTTCAGTTCTTCTCATTTACTTTGTTCTACAATTTCGACTATATCAGATATATATTCACCGATTACGGGTATGTTTAATGTAACAATTTTTTGTAACAAAAAAACCAATAATGCAGTAATTACAGTGACACCAATACCAATACCAATACCTCTAAAAATACCTGCTAAAAGATTTCTTTTTATAATTTCTTTTTTGTTTCCCAAAATATAAATGAGTTCATGTAAATTACTTTTTTCAATTTTTGAAATTAAAAAATCCAACTGATTAGAGAGAAAATTTATTTTATTTATTAATTTTTTCTTTTTAAACATAATATACTCCTTAATAGTAAAATGGTTTTTTATTTAAGTTTTTATACTATACAGAAATTTACAAAAAACCCTTTAATTTTCTCCAAATTTATGATATACTACAATCGATTTTGAAAAGTTTTGTCAAAAGAAAAGTTTAGGAGGAATAAAAATGGATTTTAAAAAATGTAACAGATGTGGAAGCTTTTATTTATCAGATGGAGATGTATGCCCAAAATGCAGTACAAAGGATACTTTTGAGTTATCAACATTTAAGTCTTATATCGAAAAAAATGGGACAAATAATTCAATAGATTTTATAGCACGAGAGCTTGGAATTCAAGAAAGACATTTAAATAGATTTTTGGGATATGAAGAGCTTAAAGAATATGCAGAAGATTTTATGCCTAAACAACAAAAAATAACAACTAAAAAAACAGAGAAAATAAATAATGTAAAAAAGAAAAATTTAGAATAAAATTAAAAAATAGGCGTTTTTGCATTTTGCAAATCCGCCTAAAAAAATTGGAGGAAGTAGAATGTGTAATGTTTTTGATATTTTAGAAGAAAGGGGTTATGTTGAACAACTAACTCATCCAAAAGAAATAAAAGAACTATTCGAAAAAGAATCAGTTCCTTTTTATATTGGAATTGATCCAACAGCAGATAGTTTACATGTAGGACATTTTGTTTCTTTAATGGTTGCTAGTTATATGCAAAAATGTGGACATAAACCAATCATTCTTGTAGGTGGAGGAACGGCAATAGTTGGGGATCCATCTGGAAAAACTGATATGAGAAAAATGTTAACACGTGAAGAAGTTAATAGTAATGTTGAAGCTATAAAAAAACAAGTTGAAAAATTTGTTAGTTTTGACGGAGAAAATGGTGCTATTATAGTAAATAATGCAGATTGGTTATTAGATTTTAAATTTATTGATTTTATGCGTGAAATTGGTAGCTTGTTTTCAGTTAATAGAATGCTTACAGCCGAATGTTATAAGCAAAGAATGGAAAGAGGCTTAACAATGTTTGAGCTTAGCTATATGATGATGCAATCTTATGATTTTTTGCATTTATATAATACATATGGTTGTAAATTACAAATGGGAGGAAATGATCAATGGTCTAATATCATTGGTGGAGTTGAACTAATAAGAAAAATTGGAAAAGATGATTCTTATGGGTTAACATTTAAACTTCTTACAACTAAAGAAGGAAAGAAGATGGGGAAAACAGAAAAGGGAGCTTTATGGTTAGATCCTAATAAAACTTCACCTTATGAATTCTATCAATATTGGAGAAATGTCGAAGATGATAGTATTGAAAATGTTTTCAAAATGCTTACATTTTTACCTATAGAAAAAATAAATGAATTATGTTCTTTAAAAGATGAGAAAATAAATGAAGCAAAAAAAATCTTAGCTTTTGAAATAACAAAACTAATTCATGGAGAGGAAGAAGCTAAAAAGGCCGAAGATGCAGCTAATGCATTGTTTAATGGTAAAGGAAATATTGAAAGTATGCCATCAACTAAAATAGATAATACAGATATTTCAATTATTGATGCATTAATAACTTCAGGATTAGCTCCATCTAGAGGGCAAGCAAGAACATTAATAATTCAAGGAGGCATATCTTTAAATGATCAAAAAATCACAGATATAAATTATCAACTTTCAAATAATGATTTTAAAGATGGATATGCTATTATAAAAAAAGGTAAAAAAGTATTTCATAAAATACAAATTTAAAAAGAAAAGAGGTTTTTAATATGTCAATTAGGTTGGATTTAAAAAACACAGGAATTGATCAGAAAGATATCTTAGGATATAAATCGAGAGTAGAAGTTATTCATAAGGAGTTGAAAAAAAGGTCTAAAGATGAAAAAGATTTTGTTGGATGGTTAGAATTGCCAACAGATTATGACAAAAAGGAATTTGATAGAATTAAAAAAGCTGCTAAAAAGATAAAAAAAGAATCTGATGTTTTAATAGTTATTGGAATTGGTGGTTCATATTTAGGTGCAAGAGCTGTAATTGAAGCCTTAACAAGTTCTTTTAACAACATGAAAACTGACGAAGAAAGAGATTATCCACAAATTTTATTTGCAGGAAATAATTTAAGTTCAAATTATATAAATGAGTTAATAGAGTATTTGGGAGATAAAGATTTTTCAGTCAATGTAATATCTAAATCAGGAACTACAACTGAACCAGCTATTGCATTTAGAATATTCAGAGAGATATTAGAAAATAAATATGGAATAGATGAAGCAAGAAGTAGAATTTATGCAACAACTGATAAAGAAAGAGGAGCTTTAAATCAACTTGCTAAAAGTGAAGGATATGAAATGTTTGTAATTCCTGACAATGTTGGTGGAAGATTTTCTGTGTTAACAGCTGTTGGATTACTACCAATTGCTACAGCAGGAATAGATATTGATAAACTAATGAAAGGTGCACAAAATGCTCAATCAGAATACAATGATTCTGCTCTAAAATATAATGATTGCTACCAATATGCTGTAGCGAGAAATATTTTGTATGGAAATAATAAAAATGAAGAAGTATTAGTAAATTATGAACCAAAAATGCACTATTTTACAGAGTGGTGGAAACAACTATATGGTGAAAGTGAAGGAAAAGATAAAAAGGGAATTTTACCAGTGGGTGTAGATAATACAACTGATTTACATTCAATGGGACAATATATACAAGATGGTAGGAGAAATTTATTTGAAACAGTAATAAATGTAAAATCTCCAGAAAGTGATATTGTAATAAATCCTGATGAAGATAATTTAGATGGACTAAATTATCTAGCAGGAAAAGGATTAGATTACGTAAACAAAAAAGCAATGGAAGGAACAGTTGCTGCGCATGTAGATGGTGATGTTCCAAATATAAGTATAACAATAGATAAATTAGATGAAGAAAATATTGGAGAATTAATATATTTCTTTGAAAAATCTTGTGCTGTTTCTGGAATTATTTTAGGAATTAATCCATTTAATCAACCAGGAGTAGAAGAGTACAAGAAAAATATGTTTAAATTGTTAGAAAAACCAGGTTATTAAATTGTTTATCTGTATAAAAAACAAATAATTTATATAGATCAAATTGTATAAATAAAAATGGCTATTTTAGCCATAAGGATTAAAGCGAGTTTAGGAGGAAGAATATGAAAGAAGTTATAAGAAAAACAAAAATAGTAGGAACAATTGGACCAGCTAGTGATAGCGAGGAAACATTTACAAAATTAGTAGAAGCAGGATTAAATGTTGCAAGAATAAATTTTTCACATGGAGGTTATGACGAAAACAAGGGTAAAATTGAAATGATAAAAAAAGTAAGAGCTAAATTAAATAAACCAGTAGCTATACTTATAGATACTAAAGGACCAGAAATTAGAACTGGAGTATTGGAAACAGGAGATGAAAAAGTACAAATTGTTGCTGGACAGAAATTTACTTTTGTTAATGAAGATATACTAGGTAATAATGAAAGAACGTCAGTAAGTTTTAAAGATTTATATAAGGATGTTGAAGTAGGTTCAAAGTTACTTGTTGATGATGGAGCATTAGAATTTAGAATAGTAGAGATTGTAGATAAAAATATTGTATGTAAAGCTTTGAATACAGCTTACTTGGGAAGTAGAAAAACAATGAATGTTCCTGGAAAGAAGTTAGCTCTACCAGCAATAACAGATAAAGATGTATATGATATTACTCAAGGTGTTAAAGCAGGTGCTGATTTTATAGCGGCATCTTTTGTTAGAAAAGCATCTGATGTTTATCAAATTAGAGACTTATTAAAGCAACTAGGTGAAGAAAAAGTTAAAATTATCTCTAAAATAGAAAATCAAGAAGGAATAGATAATTTTGAAGAAATACTAGAAGTGTCTGACGGTATAATGGTAGCACGTGGAGACATGGGTGTAGAAATATCAATAGAAGGTGTTCCAATAGTTCAAAAGAAATTTATCAAAGGATGTAATGATAATGGTAAACCTTCAATAACAGCAACACAAATGTTGGAGTCAATGATATCAAATCCACGTCCAACAAGAGCAGAAGTTAGTGATGTTGCGAATGCTGTATATGATGTAACAGGAGCTATAATGCTTTCAGGAGAGTGTGCTATGGGTAAATATCCTGTTGAATGTGTTCAAACTATGGATAAAATATCAAAATCAATTGAGACTTCTATTAAATATTGGAAGCGCTTCAGTAGGAGAAAATTCCATATAGATGCTGAAGATTTAGAGTCAAATATTGCGTATATTGCTTGTATTACAGCAAATCATTTAAAAGCGACAGCTATTGTTGCATATACACATAAAGGTGATTCTATTCGTAGAATTTCAGGACTAGGATTAGAATGCCCAGTATTTGCAATAGCAGATGATGAAAAAACATATAATCAATTATCACTTACATGGAATGTTACTCCAATATTAGTAAAAGGAGAAGGTTTAAAAATAGAAAAGAAAATACAAGAAGGAATTAGGATACTTAAAGAACAAGGTGTTTTAGAAAAGGGAGACTTAGTTGTATTAGCTGGAGGATCTAAAATCTTACCTGAAAGTGGAGAAAACAAAGTTGTTGGAGGCTTTGTAAGAATTTAACAAGGAGGTGAAGGAATGGCGAAACCTATCGTAGCTATTATAGGAAAACCAAATGTAGGAAAGTCAACATTTTTCAATTATTTAGCTGGTAGTAGAATTTCGATAGTTGAAGACACTCCAGGTGTGACACGTGACAGAGTATATGCAGAAACAAACTGGAGAGGTAGAGATTTTACTATAATTGATACAGGTGGAATAGAACCTGAATCAGAAGATGTGATTTTATCACAAATGAGAGAACAAGCAGACTTAGCTATGGCAATGGCTGATGTAATAATATTTGTTACTGATATAAGACAAGGATTGACTGCTGTTGATAAAGAAATTTCTTTAATGCTAAAGAAATCAAAAAAACCTATAGTATTAGTATGTAATAAAGCCGATAATTTTGATGTTGACAGACAATCTGCATATGAGTTTTATAATTTAGGAATAGGTGACCCATTTCCAATTTCTTCTACAAATGGTATAGGAATAGGAGATGTTTTAGATGAAGTGTTTAAGCATTTTCCAGAAGGTGAAAACGAAGATGATAGTGATGAAATAAAAGTTGCTGTTATAGGAAAACCAAATGTAGGGAAGTCATCTTTAATAAATAAAATTTTGGGAGAAAATAGAACAATTGTCAGCAATATTGCTGGAACTACCAGAGATGCGATTGATTCGAAATATGAAAATAAACATGGTAAATATGTATTTATTGATACAGCTGGAGTAAGGAAAAAAAGTAAAGTTAAAGAATCAATTGAAAAATTTAGTATAATGAGAACATTACTTGCAATTGAAAGAGCTGATGTGTGTTTAATGTTAATAGATGCATTAGAAGGTGTTACAGATCAAGATGCTAAAATAGCAGGAGAAGCACATGAAGCTGGAAAAGGAATTATAATAGTAGTAAATAAATGGGATGAGTATGAAAAAGAAACTGGAACTTTAGAAAAATATAAAAAAGAAGTTTATGCAAAATTATCATATTTATCTTATGCACCAATTATATTTATATCAGCAAAAACTGGAAAACGTGTTGATAAAATTTTTGAAATAATTAATAATGTAAATGAACAAAATTCAAAAAGAATATCAACATCTGTATTAAATCAAGTTATAAATGAAGCAATTGCGATGGTACAACCCCCAACAGATAGAGGAAGAAGATTGAAAATTTTTTATGGTACTCAAGCTTCAACAAAACCACCGACATTTGTTATATTTGTAAATAGTAAACAATTATTCCATTTTTCATATCAAAGATATATAGTTAACCAAATAAGAAAAGAATTTGGATTAGAAGGAACGCCAATAAGAATAATTGTTAGAGAAAAAAAAGAGAAAGAGGTGTAGGCTTATGTTAGTATACATAGTTATGGCAATTATTGCATATGCAATAGGTAGCATTAATTTTTCTGTTGTAATTAGCAAAAAAATGGCAGGTTTTGATGTTAGAGAAAAAGGTAGTGGAAATGCAGGAAGTACCAATATGCTTCGTGCAGTTGGTAAAAAAGCTGCAGCAATTACATTAGTATGTGATATATTAAAAGGTATAGTGCCAACATTAATAGCAATATTAATAGGAAATATTATAGGAGAAGGTGTTGATAAAGTTCTATTAGTACAATTATCTTGTGTAGCAGTTGTTTTAGGACATACTTATCCGATTTTCTTTCAATTCAAAGGGGGAAAAGGTGTTGCTACATCTTTAGGAATTTGCTTAATTGTTAACTGGCAAATCGGGTTGATATGCTTAGTATTTGCTTTAGCTATAATGGCGATAACAAGAATGGTTTCTTTAGGCTCAATTTCAGCAGCTGTACTATTTCCTGTTCTAACTTTATTTATACATGAAAATTACATTGTTGAAGGCTCATATTTTGTATTTGGAATAATTATGGCTATTGTTATAGTATTTAATCATAGAAGTAATCTGAAAAGAATATTATCAGGTACAGAAAATAAATTAAGTTTTAAAAAATCAAATTAAAAAGAATAAGGAAGGATAAGATAAAAATGAAGAAAATAGCAGTTATAGGAAGCGGAAGTTGGGGAATAGCACTATCAACTCATCTAGCAAAATTAGGCAATAAAGTAAAAGTATGGTCTTTTTCTGAGAAAGAAAGAGATTTGATTAACAATGAAAAAAAATGTATGTTTTTGCCAGAAGTAAAACTACCAGATGGTATTGAGTGCTCAACAGATATTAAATATGTAGTTGAAGATACAGAATTTATATTACATGTAACACCATCTAAATTTACAAGAGAAACTTTTGTAAAATACAAAGATTATGTTGGAAATACTCCTATAATAATATGTTCAAAAGGATTTGAAAAAGAATCACTATGTACACTTGATGAGGTTATACTTGATGAAAAACCAGATGCCAAGATAGGTGTTTTATCAGGTCCAAGTCATGCAGAAGAAGTTTCAATAGGAACACCAACATTATTAGTAATAGCTTCTAAAGAGCAACAAATATTAAGATTAATTCAAAATACTTTTATGTGTGATAAGATGAGGGTATACACTTCAACAGATATAAAAGGTGTGGAACTAGGAGCAGCTTTAAAGAATATTATAGCTTTTTGTGCTGGAGCAGCATATGAATTAAATTTAGGAGACAATACTTTTGCAGCTTTATTAACAAGAGGTCTTTCTGAAATAACTAGATTGGGTGTAGAACTAGGTGGTAAAAAAGAAACATTTTATGGTCTTAGTGGCTTAGGCGATTTGATAGTAACGTGTATGAGTGAACACAGTAGAAATAGAAAAGCAGGAAGGTTAATAGGTAGAGGAAAAACATTAGAAGAAACTAAGAAAGAAGTTGGTATGGTTATTGAAAGTATAGACAACATTGAAGTTGCATATGAACTTGCAAATATACATGACATCGATATGCCAATTATAGATACAGTATATCAAGTAATATATAAAGGATTAGAACCACGTACTGCCGTAGAAAAACTGATGACAAGAGCTAAGAAAAAAGAATAAAAATAATGAATAATTAAGTATTAAAAAAGATATAATAATACATATGGAGGTATGTACAATGGAATTTTTTGATAAATTAGGAGAAAAAGCAAGTAAGACATATAAAGCAACTGCTGAGAAAACTGGTAAACTAGCCAAGGGAACAAGAATAAAATTTAAAATAAATGAATTAAAATCATCTGTTATTGATATATATGAAGAAATCGGAAAAAAAGTATATGAAAGACATGAAGAAGGCAAAAAATCAATTAGTTTTGAAAGAGATTTGTCAGAAGAAATAAAGAAACTAGAAGAAATAACAGGTAAAATTACTAAATTAAATGAAGAATGTTTATCTTTAAAAGATAAAAGAAAGTGCCCTGAATGTTATTTTGAAGTTGAAAAAGATGCTAATTTTTGCTCAAATTGCGGAGTAAAATTAGAAAAACAAGAAGTAATTGAACCAGAATTAGTTGAAGAAGAACAAGAAAGTAAGCAAGAAGATAAACAAGAAAATAGGCAAGAAGATAAAAAAGAGAATAAAGAAGAAAAAAAAGCTGAAAAACAAAGCAAAAAAAATGATAATAAAAAAGCTAAAGATGATTTACAAAAAACAGTTGAAGTAGAATCATCAGTTAAAGAAGTTAAAGAAAATGATAAAAAAGAGAAAAAAGAAAGTAAGGAATAGACAATGAAATTAGTAATACAAAGAGTAAAAAATGCACAAGTAGAAGTTGATAGTAAAATAGTAGGAAAAATAGAGAAAGGTTTTCTTGTATTAATTGGAATTACACATGATGATACAGAGGCAAATGCAGATTACTTAGCAAAAAAGTTATGCAACTTACGTATATTTGAAGATGAAAATGAAAAAATGAATTTAGCACTAAAAGATGTAGGAGGAGAATTATTGTTAGTATCACAATTTACTCTTTATGCAAATTGTGCAGATGGAAATAGACCAAGTTTTACTGATGCTGCAAGACCAGATGAAGCAGAGAAGTTATATGAATATTTTTGTAAAAAATGTGAAGAATATAATATTCATATTGAAAAAGGAATATTTGGTGCTGATATGAAAGTTAGCTTACTGAATGACGGACCAGTAACAATAATTATGGAAAAATAGTTTTAATTAAGAAGGTGTATATTTTACACCTTCTTTTAATATGGAAACCTTTCAAATAAATATTGTATTATACTGTTTCCATTTCTTTCTGTAATATTTATATATACATTTTTATCAAGAGAAATAAACATAGTTAAAGAATAATTGTCAATATTGTCAATATAAATTCCTATCAGATCACTAATTTCTACTGGATTTCGGTATTGCTTTTTCCATACTAAGCTGTCATTTAACCCGATGTCAGTAGAATTATAATAACTACTTAAAAATCTATTTATTTCACCTTTTTTTTCACTATATAAATTTATAAATGTAACCACAATACTTCTCCAATAAAATAATAATTTCTTTAAATTTAGTATAGTTAATAAACAGAAAATTATACGAAGAATAAATATAAAAAAAATGGAAATACTATAAAAAGAAACTTTGAAAGAGGGTTGTTTATGAACAATAAATTGAAAATAATAGCTTTTATAATATTATTAATCGTAGTTATAATTTTTAGTTATCTTATATATTCGAATGCTACAAAAAATGATGAAAATATATTAAAAGATAAAGTTGTTACAGAAATAAAATATTTAGAAGTGAAACTTGTTAACATAGCTAATAGGATGAATAATATTACTACCCAGAACTATAAAGTGACTTCAAAAGAAGTTGAGGAAGAATCTGGAACAAGCTCAAGTAGTAATTTAGATTCTGAAAGTGGGCAAGATTTACAAAGTCAAGATAATGGAGAAAGTAAAGAATCATCAAGCAGTTCAGAAGAAAGTAAAGAAAACAGTAGCTTAAAGGATTCTTCAGGAGGAGAACAAAAAGTTGAAGAATTTAATATGGAGGAAGTAAAAGAATTACCAATAGGAGAAGAAGAAATTAATTGGGATGAAGTATTAAAAGAAATAGAAGAGATATATACTATAATGCCTACAATAACATTGGATTTATATCAAACAAATGTGAATCAAGAAGATATATTAAATTTTAATACGTTTTTAGACGAATTAGCTATTGTAGCAAAAAATAAGGAAGAAGAAAATACATTAAATAAAATATGTGAAATGTATGCAAATATTTCCAAATTTATAGATAATACGACTGAAGATGATGCATATAAAACAACTATAAAAACCAAAGAAAATGTATTAAAAGGCTATACAGCTGCAAGTTTTGAAAAGTGGGATGAAACGGTAGCAAATATACAGAACGGTATAGATATTTTTTCTGCTTTATTAACAAATACCAATATAGAAAATGAAAAACAAGTTAATATAAATAGAGCATATGTTATTATAAATGAATTAAAAAACGCTGCAAATAAGCAAGACAAAGACATATTTTTCATAAAATACAAGAATTTACTAGAAGAAATGAATAGTATGTGATATAATAGAGAATAGAGTAAATTGAATAGTCGCTGGTAAATTTCGAAAGGAATTACGAGAGGAAAGTCCGGGCTCCATAGAGCAAAGATGCTAGATAACGTCTAGTGAGGGTAACCTTAAGGAAAGTGCAACAGAAAATAACCGCCTAATTTATATTAGGTAAGGGTGAAAAGGTGAGGTAAGAGCTTACCGCCACTGTGGTGACATAGTGGGTCAATGTAAACCCCATCTGGAGCAACACCTAAATTAGAAGATTAAGTCTGCTCGACGCCTTCTTATCTGTGTGGCTTGAAGTATATAGTGATATATACTCTAGATAAATGACTATTTTAAATGACAGAACCCGGCTTACAGATTTACTCTTATTTAAAAATAAAAAGAAACCTTCTATAAGAAGGTTTTTATACTTTTATACGTTTTGAATGTTTTTTCAATTTTAAAAATTGTTCTAATACTATTTTATCTATAGTATCTCTACTAAATTTTACTATTTCAGGATTTATAGTTATAATATTTTTAGTACATTTTCCATAAGAATTTTGCATTTTTTCTATTTTATAATCTTCTGGTGCATAACCTAATAATATTCTATTTTTTTCCATAGATCTTTCAATTTCAATTGGTGCAATGCTTTCATATAATTTATCTATAGCTAAAGATAAAACTTTTTTATTATCTTTTCTTTTATATCTATTAGAAAGGGTTATTTTTATTTCTGATTTTTCAACATTTAATTCTGCAACTTTTATATTGCTATAATTAATTTTTATTTTATATTCTTTTCCTAAAATTTTAACAGGATTTCTTTCAATGCCATTATATTCTTCAGAAGCTTTAAAATTATATTCTTCAATTTTTTTTAAAATCCAATCCCTCTTTTTATCTAAAATTTTTTTAATTTCTTTATTTGAATAATTGTACGGAGCGATAATTTCTACTTCTCCATTTTGTACTGAAATATACATATCTTTATTATCTTTAATCTTACTTATTGTATATGTTATTAAATTATTTTTATTCATATATATCACTCCTTCTCTCAAAAATATGTTTTACGAATTGTTGTTCGTTTGTTAAAACTATTTTATATTCAATTTTATTTTTTGTCAATACTTTTTTAAAAAAAAATAAAATTTTTGTTTGGTAGTATTCAATTGATATAATTCTTTATGTATAAAAAAAAGACGACCTTAGGGGAAAAGTCGTCTTTGTCATTCTTTTATCTTTAAAGAACCCCGAATGACAGGGAAAAGGTTGAACTAGCAAAAACTGTAAGTCTTGCTAAATTCATCCCTAGCGATGAAATTGAAATCAGCATCGCTAACGGTTCCATCTTCGTTGTAGCTCACGCTATAGAAGATTAGAACAGAATCTTTAGGCGAGGTTTCCCAAGCGCCCCACAATTCAGCACCGAAGTACTGATCTTCATTAGACTCATCAAGGACTAAGCCTTTTTGGTCAATTAAGAATTGCACTTCAGGAGTGACCTCATCACTAGCTTCCCAAGCCATTAAAGGTTTAGGTAGCTGTTCGAAGGTATCTCCTTCAATATGCTTGTGGTTGGCTTTAAACCAAGCGCGGTTATTTGGATATGGATATCCTGCGTTATCTACTTTGAAGTAGTCGCCTGAAACCGCTTTTTCGCCTTCACCAGACTTACATTCCTGGCTAAACAGTTCAAATGTTCCGTCCTTGTTAACGACTATTTTGCCGTCCTTTATCATGGATAATTCCATTTCAGAACCAGAACCTAGGCAATATGCCTGAACCATTTTACCAGTGAGTTTTTGTGCTAATTTAGCCATCTTAAAATTCCTCCTTGTTTTTATTTTCTTAATGTAATATAAAAATGGCATTAACCTTCTGCAGAACCTTATTATTATTGTAGGTTCTATTAATGAGAAGTTGACAATATTATTATAGCATGATTTACATAAAAAGTCAACATCCATCTTATATTAACTGTATTTAATTTATGATAAAATCACCTTAAAAGCTTGTAAGCAAAAATTTCACCCTAGTATGTATAAATTTGTAAAA
>CANQQF010000021.1 GCA_947625985.1 uncultured Clostridia bacterium
CCATTTAGGCGCTAGCAATGTTAAAAGCCCTTTTAGGGCATATGAAAACCACCCTTTTTAAGGGTGGTAGCTTATTGTTATAATTTTTTTCGTAAAATCTAGATTACCAGAAGAATTATTTTGATAGGCTAAAGTATAAATATTAGTTGCTAAAATATCTTTTTCAAACATTATCTTTAAATTTTGATCTGAATTTGAATCTATAAATTTTTTTGTTGAAGTAATAATATTTAACTGTGGATTAATTCTTTTAATCTTTGATATAAGATTTTTTCCATTTTCATTAAATCCTAAAACTCTGATATAAGGTGTAACATTTTTAGAAAGTTCAATATCTTCTTTTGTTATACCAAGTAATGAGTATAAAAAGATTCTCTGAATTCTAGTAGATGTATATCTTTTTGACTTTACCATATTTAAAACATCAGAAATACTATTATATGAGTAAACAGCTTTTTTTATTAAATGTTCTAATCCTTCAGATACATCTGCTAGTTTTTTTATTTCTTCAATAGACATTCTTCTTAAAATATATAGTATTTCTTTTTCAAAATTATTTAAATCTAAGACAATATTTTTTTTGTTTTCCATTAATAACGAATAACTAGGTTTTGGAAGCAGATTTTTCAATTGTTTATAGTTTTTATTTTTTATGAGTTCACGTATAGCTGTTGCACTAGCAATGTTATTTGAATATTCAATATCATTATAATTTGATTTATGACGTTTAATACCAATAGGAACAACAGAACTATTATATTTTTTTAGAGCTTTTAAATATTCGATTCCTAAAATGTTATTTGGTGAATTTAAAATGTTTGAAGATATATTTAAATATTTATTCAAAGCATTTTCACGTGCTCTAGGATAAGAAATTCCATGAGAAAGTTCTTTGCTAAGTAGAGTTTTATAATCTTTGGGTTCATTATAAAGGATAGAAGCAATTTTATCTAATTCTTCTATTTTATCTGTTTCAATACCAAAAGAAATATTATCAACAACACCGAGAGAATTTAATATTTTAATAGCTCCATCAGCAAAATTTTCGGCACTTGATACTGAATATAAAACTGGAAGTTCAATAACTAAGTCTATTCCATTCCTTAATGCTGATTCAGTTTTAACCCATTTATCAATTAAAGAAGTACTACCACGTTGAGTAAAATTGCCACTAATAATGGCTATTGTATGAGTAGCACTTGTTAAAGTTTTTGACATATTTAAATGGTAAAGATGACCGTTATGAAATGGATTATATTCAGCGATTATTCCCAAAATTTTATTCATAAAAACTCCTTGTATAATTAAAAAAATATTGTTATAATTATACCATAGTTAAGATAAAAAAACAATTGGGGGAAAAATTATGAATAAACTAAAGAAAATATTAATGGTAATATTAATAGTAATATCAATTTTAGGAATGAAACAAGTAAATGCTGAAGATATCTTAGTAAATAAAGAAGCACAGACAAATTTTGAAATAAAGGATACAATAAAACGTTCAGTATTTAATACTCTAAAAAATGGAATAAGACTTGAATCAAGATATAGTTTAAAAGATGAATTTCAAAGGAATAATAATCCAATTATAGTAAAGAACCAATTGAACTCTGGAAGTTGTTGGGCGTTCTCATTTACTAGTGTGTTAGAAACAAGTATAGCAAAACAGTATAATAAAAGATCAAAAATATTTTCACCTATGCATATAGAATATGTTACAGCTCAAATGTTTGAAAAAGGGTTAGGAACAGGTGCAGGACCAAGATTATCTATCGCATATGCAACAAGTGGAAAAGGACCAATAGAAGAAGCAGAGATGCCTTTTGAAAGTGTTTACAATGATAACAATAGATTTAAAAGTATGAATGAAGTCAGAGATTTATATAATAAAAGAGTAGCTGCTAAAGTAAATGAAACAGTAGAATTTTCAAGTATATATAAGTCAAAAAGTGGTAACCAAATAAGATATTATAAAGATGAAAATTATAAAGATGAATATACTCAAGCAGAAGTTAATACTGAAAGAAACTCAATTAAGCAACATATTAAAAATTATGGAGCAATTTCTGCTGATATACATATAGATCAAGAAAAATATTATAATCCAAGTACTGCAGCATATAATGACAATAAGTATTCAGGGAAAGATATAGCAAATCATGTTGTATCAATAGTAGGATGGGATGATAATTATAGTAAAAACAATTTTGCCAAACAATGTAGACCTGTAAATGATGGTGCATATATAGTATTAAATTCTTATGGAACATCATGGGGAAAAGATGGATATATGTATATTTCTTATGAAGATGCGTGCATAGAAGAAGGTTTAATAGGAATTAAGAATATAAAGGAATATTCAAATGGTGAAAAAGATTATGATAATATATACCAGTATGATGAACTTGGTATGAATTTAGGTATTCCATTTGGTAATGAAATATATGCAGCTAGTATATATAATAGAGATGCTTCTAAAAAGGAGTATTTAAACGAAGTAGGAGTATATGTAGCTTCTACATCAGGAGTTAAAATTTATGTAGATAGATATGGTACTGACTTTAAAAATGCAGAATTAGTAGCATCACCTAAAGATGCTTTAGAAACAGGATATCATGTAATAAAACTTGCTACGCCAATTCAGTTAAAAGGAGATAAGTTTACAGTAAAAGTAAAATATACTAACAAAGAAGGTGCATATTTACCATTAGAAGCTAATTATAGAGATTATGGTATTCAAGGAAATGTTAAATTTTTTAATACAGCTGTTGCTAATAGTGGTGAAGCAGTTTGGTCTAATGACGGAATTACATGGAGAGATGTAAACGAAACAGTAGTTGTATATCCAAATAAAGAACAACATAGTTTGAAAAATAGTAGTGCTTGTATAAAAGCATTTACAACAGTTGAAGGGATAGAAAACAATAAAAATAACACAAATTATAACAAAGTACAAAATGAAGAACCAACAGGTAATATACCATTACAAAATATTTCATTAAATAAGAAAAACGAAGAAGTTCAACAAGGTGATATATTTAATTTATCAGTATCATATAGTCCGTCAAATGCGACATATAAGAATGTTAAATGGGAAACGTCAGATAGTAATATAGTGACAGTTTCTGATACGGGAATAATAACAGCTGTATCACCAGGAACCGCTGAGATAAAAGTTTTTTCAGAAGAAAATAACACTATTAATGATGTTAGTACAGTTACAGTAAAAGAAGCAATAAGTGTAGATGATAATATATATAAAGATAATGGTGTGCAGGCTACAACAAATAATGGAAATAATAGCCAACAAAGTTCAAGTACATTAAGTACACCAGCACAAAAAGAAAATATGTTAGCAAATATTATAATACCTAATGCAGGATTAGGAGTATTTATATTTTTAGTTATTTTAATAGCAGTTGTTATGCTAATAATTAAATTTATAAAGTTTATTAGACTTAAAGATATAAAATAAGGAGATAACTCATGGATAATGTAACAATATATACAGATGGAGCATGCTCAGGTAACCCTGGTCCAGGCGGTTGGGGTGCCGTTTTGATGTATAAAGACAAAAAGAAAGAAATTTCAGGAGCACAGAAAAACACTACAAATAATATTATGGAATTAACAGCTGTAATTGAAGCATTAAAACTATTAAAATATCCATGTAAAGTAGATTTATATAGTGATAGTGCATATGTAGTAAATGGTTTTGAAAAAGGATGGATTTATAATTGGGTAAAAAATAACTGGAAAACATCAGATAAAAAACCTGTAAAAAATAAAGAATTATGGGAAGAATTATATAAACTTACAAAAATACATGAAGTAAAATTTATAAAAGTTAAAGGACATGCAGATAATGAATTTAATAATCGTTGTGACCAATTAGCCACAGGAGCAATTGAACACATCTAAATTATTAAAAGGATACTTTTATAGACTTTTAATATTTGTAAATAATATTACAGTTTCATGACATTTGATTTTACATATTGAAATCAGAAAAAAAATAACCTATAATTAAATTGTATATAATAGATAAATTTGCAAAAAAATGGGGAGAAGAAATGGAAAATTTTGCAGAGTATATTTTAGGTGAAGAAGATTTAGTAGCTAAAATGGAAATTACATATTACCTTTCAAAAAAACAAAATATCTTTTTTGACAAATCAGTTGTATTAAAAACTGAATTAGCAAGATTATTTATGAACTATATAGATGTTGAATTAGATAAAAATGTGGTTTTAACAGCATGTCTATTATGTAACTGTAAAAAAGAAGAAAATTCTAATCATCCAGAAAAAGTTAAGACATATGCGGTAGAAGGTGCAAATTATTTAAAGAGTATAGGATTCAATAATAAAATTTGTAATACATGTGAAGAAGTAAATAGATATAGTGGAAAAGAACCTAGAGAAAAAGAAGCAGATTTATTAGAACTGGTAGACCAATATGGAGGAATGTTAATAAATAGAGAAGAAAGAATTGGGCTAAAGCCAGATGAAGCGTTGGTATTACTGGAATATAGAAATTTAAAAGATAAATATAATAAGTATCTTGAACCTTTTATAGATTTTGTAGAAGATTTGGAAAGTGTACAAATAGGAAAAAAAGAAAAAACAACACCTCTTTCTGAATTAGTTAAAATATATAATGAATGTCGGAGAAGTAAAAGAGTTTATAAAAAAGATTGCTTATAAATTTGAACCAGAAATAGATAAACAAATAAGTATAATTAGAAAACCAGATGTAGAAAATGTAGATCCAAATAGATCTTTATTTACTGCAGAGACCACGAGAAAGGTAATGGAAAATATTTTTACAAAAGATAGAGAAGTTTAAAAAAACGAGGAATAAAATGCCTCGTTTTTATGTGGAATTAGAAAGGAGTATATAAATGTACGAAGTATTTGCAGATATGCATGTTCATATAGGAAGAAGTGAAAGCGGAAAACCAATAAAAATTACAGCAGCTAAATCTCTTAACTTTGCAAATATTGCAAGAGAATGTGCTGAAAAAAAAGGAATTCAAATTGTAGGAATAATAGATTGCGCATCACCTTATGTAATAGAAGATATAGAAAAATTTTTAAAAACAGGAGATGCCTATGAATTAGAAGAAGGAGGAATTATATATAAAGATAAGGTTTGCATATTGTTGGGAAGTGAAGTTGAAACTTCTGAAGAAGGAATAAATGGTAAATGTGGAAGTGCACATAATATTTGCTTTTTTCCATATTTAAAAAATATAAAAGATTTTTCAAAAGAGATGAGTACTCATATAAAGAATATTACACTAAGTACACAGCGTTCAAATGTTTCGGGATATGAGTTAATAGATATAGTTGAAAAATATAATGGAATCTTAATTCCTGCACATATTTTTACACCACATAAAAGTTATTATGGAAATTGTACTGATAGATTAAAAAATATATTTAAGGAAAAATATAGTAAAATATTTGCAGTAGAGCTTGGATTAAGTTCAGATACAGAACTTGCAGATACAATATCAGAATTAGAGAATAAAACTTTTGTAACAAATTCAGATGCTCATTCTTTACCGAAAATAGCAAGAGAATATAACAAGCTACTAGTGGAGAATATATCTTTTAAGGAAGTAGTTAAGGCATTAAAGAATGAGGACGGAAGAAAAGTAGTTGCAAATTATGGACTTGATCCAAAACTTGGAAAATATCATAGAACATATTGTGATAACTGTGAAAGTTCTATAGAAACTAAAGAGCCAGTAACTCAGTGTCCAAAATGTGGAAGTAAGAAAGTTATATTTGGAGTCTTTGATAGAATTGAATTAATACAAGATAAAAAAATAAGTAAAAGTCCAGAAAATAGACCACCATATATTTATCAAATACCATTACAATTTATACCTGGGGTAGGAGGAAAAACTATAAATAAACTTATAGATACATTTGAAACAGAAATGAATATTTTACACAAATTATCAGAGGACGACATAGAAGCTGTAGTAGGAAAAAAAGTGGCATCAAGTATAGTAAATGCTAGAGAAGGAAATATGAGAATACGCTCAGGTGGTGGAGGAGTATATGGAAAAGTTGAAGTAAAAAAATAATAGTTTCTGTTCTAAAAAATTACTTATTGAATACAAATTATGTATAAGATAAGGAGTTTTTATGAAGAGAAATAAAAAAGGAAAAATAAAAAATATTATAATTGGACATATTTGTAATAACAAAAAAGAATATATACTAGTTTCTTTAATGTTTATAATAGGGATATTTTTAGGAGTATTTTTTATTAATCATATAAGTGAAACACAAAAGAACGAAATTACAAGTTACTTTTTAACAAGTATTGAAAAATTAAAACAAACGCAAGAATTACAAACAATAAATTTATTAAAAAATAATATTACAGAAAATTTAATAATGGGAATTGTATTATGGTTTTTAGGAACAACAATAGTAGGAATACCTATTGTATTAGGAATTATAACCTATAGAGGATTTTGCTTAGGATATACAATAGCAATATCTATAGTAGCATTAGGGAACATAAAAGGTACAATATTTATGTTAGGTGCATTATTATTACATAATATAATTTTTATACCAGGAATTCTAGCAATAGGAGTAAGTGGGCTTAAATTATACAAATCAATAATAAAAGATAAGAGAAAACAGAATGTAAAATTAGAAGTTATACGACATACTTTTTTTTCTTTAATAATGGTTGCGTTTTTACTAGTTTCTTCAGTTATAGAGATGTTTGTAACAACTAATATAATAATAATAATTTTAAAATATTTGTAAAAAAACATAAAAAACTATTTACTTTTTTTTTATAGTTTGATATAACATAAGTGGTTTAAGTTTATGTTAATAATATTTAATAAATGAGGGGTAGGGGAATAATGGAAAAACAATTAAAACAATTTTTTGAATTTTTAGAGAATGAAAAAAAATTATCAAACAACACATTACAATCATATAAGAGAGATATTAGACAATTTAGAGAATATCTTGAATCTAGAAAAATAAATTATAATAAAGCAAGTGAAAAAACAATGAACGAGTATATTGAGCATTTACAAAAAGAAGGGAAAAAAGCATCAACAATTTCAAGATGTATTGCATCTATACGTTCTTTTTATCAGTATGAATTAAAAAATAAAAAGGTGAAAAAAGACCCTACAGAAAAAATACAATCACCAAAAATAGAGAAAAAAGCACCAAGTACTTTAACATTTAAAGAAGTATCTTTACTTTTAGAACAACCAAAGGGAGTTGATTTAAAAGGAATTCGTGATAAAGCAATGTTAGAGTTTGCTTATGCAACAGGAATGAGAGTAACAGAAATTATATCATTAAATATTCAAGATGTAAATTTAGAAGATGGATTTGTCATTTGTCGTTCAGGAAAGAAAGAAAGGCATATCCCTTTAGGAAAAATGTCATTAAAAGCTTTATCTGATTATATTGAAAAATCAAGAAATATATTAATAAAAGATGAAAATGTTGAAGCATTATTTGTCAATATAAATGGAAAAAGATTAACAAGACAGGGATTCTGGAAGATAATAAAATATTATAAAGAACAAGCACATATAACAAAAGATATAACGCCACATATATTAAGACATTCATTTGCAACACATTTATTGCAAAATGGTGCAGATTTGAAGGCAATTCAATTAATGTTAGGTCATTCAGATATATCTTCAACACAGGTATATATGCAATTTCAAGATGAGGGAATAAAAAACATTTATAAAAAAGCACACCCACGTGCATAGTAAAAAAAAGTCACAAAAAAGTGACTCTTTTTTTATTCAATAAAAAGCTTGTAAAAATAAGTTTACTAATGATATAATGAACAATATATACAACTGAAAAAATATTGGAGGAAATTCAAAAATGGGAAATATCGTTTTATTAGATGAGTTAACTATTAATAAAATAGCGGCAGGAGAAGTTATTGAAAGACCGGCATCAGTAGTTAAAGAGATGGTAGAAAATTCAATTGATGCAGGAGCAGATAATATAGTAATAGAAATAAGAAATGGTGGAATATCATATATAAAAGTAACTGATAATGGAAAAGGAATTGCAGAAGATGATCTAGAAATCGCATTCGAAAGACATGCGACTAGTAAAATACGTTCAGCTGATGATTTGAATACGGTTGTATCAATGGGATTTAGGGGTGAAGCTCTAGCAAGTATTGCATCAATTGCAAATGTTGAAATTGTTTCAAAACCACCAACACAAGCTACTGGATATAAAGTTATATTATCAGGAGGAAATGTTTTAGGAAAAGAACAAATAGGATGTCCTTCTGGTACTTCCATAACAGTATCAGATTTATTTTTTAATACACCTGTTAGATACAAATTTTTAAAAAAAGATTACACAGAAACAGGATATATAGAAGATGTAATAACTAGAATAGCATTAGTTAACCCTAATATAGCATTTAAATTACTAAATGCTGGAAAAACAGTAATTCAGACAAATGGAAATGGGAATTTAAAAGATGTTATATTTAGTATTTATGGAAAAGATATAGCACAAGCAACTTTACCAGTAGAATACAACTATGAAGGAATATCTATAAAAGGAGTTATAGGAAAACCAGAAATTTCAAGATCAAATAGAACGAATCAACATTTTTTTGTAAACAAAAGGTATATCAAAGACAAAACTGTATCATCAGCAATAGCACAAGCGTATAAAGGGTTAATACCAATAGGAAAATTTGGATTTGTTGTTTTGAATATAGAATTAGATCCTAGTAAAGTAGATGTTAATGTACATCCAGCAAAGCTTGAAGTTAGGTTTGAAGAAGAAAATAAAGTTTTTCAAGCAATATACCATAGTATAAAAGATACGCTGTTAAAAGCTGATTTAGTAAAGAATACTTCACAAGAAAGAAATGAGAAAGTATCACCTAGTGATATACAAAGACAAATAACAAGAAGAGAATTAAGTTTTGAAGAGCGTTTAGCAGAAAAGATGAAAGAGAAAGAAGAACGAGGAAAAGGAGGATTGTTTGGACGTTCAAGACAAAACAAGAAAATAGAAGAATATACGAACAAGGAAAGTAAAATAAAGACTAATAATATAATAGAAGATTTATATAATAGTAAGAATGAAAATGATAATAATGAAGAAAGCAGTAAAGATGATGATGCTATTCCAAAAGGATTAGCGAGTTTAAAGGAAGAAAAGGAGAAATATGAAACTACAATAGATACGTCAGATGTCTTGAGTCAACTCAAGAAAATGAAAGAGGAAATACAAAAAGAGGTAGAAGAAAATAATCTAAAATTAACATCAAAACTTGAAAGTGAATCAAAAACTATAGATTCATATTTAGAAAACAAAATGAATGATGTTAATGAAATTGATGATATAGAAATAAAAGAAGAAGACAGAGCTGATTTAGATAAAAAAGTAGCTATGTTTTTAGGACAAGCAGATAAAATCAAAGAAAAAAATGAAAAAATTATTTCAGGAGAATATATTTCAGAAAAAGAATCAGTAGAGTCTAAATTTGATGAACAAGAACAACAAGCTACAGCGAAACTTCAAGAAATAGAAAATGCAATAAACAAAATTGAAGATAAATCTAATACAAATATTGCAATACAAAATGCAATAAATAAAATTAATAATAATACAAATTCTGATACAGAAGGTGTTAATGTTCAAAATGAAGGCATTGAAAATTTAAGTGAGGGAACAGAAGATACGACAAATCAAGTTGAAGAAGATAAAACAAAATTAACTAACGATATAGAAAATTCTGAAGAAAAACTTAAATTTATAAAAGAAAAGATTAATCAAATAGAAGAAAATCCAGAAGCAAATGTAGTAACAGAAGATTTTAAAGAAATGTATGCAAAATTGTTTGGCACAGTGCCTAAAACAGAAGAAGATCTAAAAAAAGAAGAGGAAGAAAAAATAATACAAGAAAAAGTAAATGCAATTGATATAGTAAAAGATAATATATCTATATTTGAAGAAGAAAATGAAGAAGATTTTAAAATGCCATCATATAAATTTATAGGTATAGCATTTAAAACATATATAATATTAGAGATGGATAAAGAATTATATATATTAGATCAACATGCAGCACATGAAAGAATAATGTATGAAAAAGTTAAAGAAAATTATTACAAAGATACAGATAAAGATTCACAAATGTTACTTTTACCAGATGTAATAACATTGACACATAAGGAAATGGATATTGCAAAAGAAAATATGAACATGTTTAGAAAAGCAGGATTTGAACTTGAAGAATTTGGAGATAATACTATAAAATTAACAGGTTGTCCAACTGTATGCCTAGATTTAGATACTAAAGAAATGTTTTTAGAGACTCTAGATGAAATTAATACAGTTGCAAGAACTGCAAGACAAGAAAAAGAAGAGAAATTCATAGCTACAATAGCTTGTAAAGCAGCAGTAAAAGCACATATGGCACTAGATGAAAGAGAAGTTGATGCATTAATGGATAAATTACTTAGATTACCTAATCCATTTACGTGCCCTCATGGTAGACCAACAGCTATAAAAATGACACAATATGACATCGAAAGAAAATTTTCAAGAAAATAGAAGGAGTTAATATGGTTGTAATAATAATTTCAATAACATTAGTTTTATTTTTAGTGTTAATTACTTGGACATGGAAGAATTTAGGGAATATAGATACAAAAAAGAAAGTCGCATATATATGTATTTCAATAATTATTATGACTATTTTAACTTATATAATATTTTCTATTGCAAAGTCTGGAGTTGAATATAAAAATGTTGAAATGATTGGACCAGTTAGATTAACACTTGTTTCAGTATTTACAGCTCTTAATGGATTTGTAGTGATGCAAAGTATAGGAAAGATTATAGGAAAAATAAATAGAGGAGAAATAAAAAGTAATGAAGAGATAAAAAGAAAACTAATAACTATATTAGCAATATTTATTATTGTAGCTGTATTAGAGTGCTTTTATATGAAAAATATACAATTAGATATATTAAAAACTTTAAGTAATATGAAACATTAGAAAGGAAAAATAGATGGAAAAAGCAAAAGTAATAGTGATATGTGGACCGACTGCATCAGGGAAAACAGCTCTGTCAGTGCAATTAGCAAAGAAAATAAATGGTGAAATTGTATCAGCTGATTCTATGCAAATATATAAAGATATGAATATAGGAACAGCAAAGCCATCTATAGATGAGATGCAAGGTATAAATCATTATCTATTAGATTTTGTTTCTCCTGATGAAAGATATAGTGTTGCTGATTTTAAAAAAGATGCAAAAGATGCAATAAAAAAGATAATAAAAAAAGGTAAGATTCCAATTATAGTTGGAGGAACAGGATTGTATGTAGATAGTCTTATATATGAAATAGATTATCCTAATATCGAATTTGATGAAGATTATAGAAAACAATTGGAAAAGCAGGTTAATGAACAGGGACTAGAAAAATTATATGATAAAGCTCTTGAAATAGATAAACAAGCTATGAAAAAAATTAGTCCAAATGATAAAAAAAGGATATTACGAGTTTTAGAAATATATCATGCGACAGGTAAGACAAAAACAGAACAGGAAATTGAATCAAGAAAAAGAGAGCCCGAATTTGATTATCATGTATATGCTATAAATTGGAAACGTGAACAATTATATAATAGAATAAACAATAGGGTTGACATTATGATAGAACAAGGTTTAATAGAAGAAGTTAAAGAAATTTTAAAAAAATATAATAAATTTCCAACTGCAATGCAAGGATTAGGATACAAAGAAGTAGTAGATTATATTGAAAATAGACTAACTAAAGAAGAAATGGTTGAAAAGATAAAACAAGAAACAAGAAGATATGCGAAAAGACAATTAACATGGTTTAGAAAAAACAAACAAACTGTGTGGCTTGAAGGAACAAATGAAGTACAAAATAATATAAATATTATTTTGGAGGGAATGAAGTGAAAAAAGAGAAGAATACAAAGCTTAAATTAAATAGAAAGTCTTTGGTATTAGCTATTTTTCTAATAATAGGTATATATATTTGTTATACTATTTTCTTACTTATTAAACAGCCAACAGATACATTCACTATAGAAGAAGGAGAAGTATATCAGGAAGAAACAGATGTAGGATATATAATACGTGATGAGCAAGTTATAAAAGGTGAGAACTATGCTAATGGTATGGAAAAAATAAAAAATGAAGGTGAAAAAACTGCTAAAGGAGAAGCTATTTTCAGATACTATAGCAAAAACGAGGAAAAGTTAAAAAAACAAATAGCTGATTTAGACCAAAAAATTCAAGATGTTATGGCAAGTGAAAATGGAATTTATTCTTCTGATATGAAAATTATTGAAAATCAAATTGATGAAAAACTAGAGAATATTAGAAATACAGCCGATGTTTCTAAATTACAAGAAGATAAAAAAGAAATAAGTGACTTAGTAACAAGAAAAGCTAAAATAGCTGGAGATTTAAGTCCAAAAGGTTCTTATTTAAATGAATTAATTTCAGAGAGAAGTAAACATGAAAATGAGCTAAATTCAGGAGCAGAGTATATAAAAGCTCCAGAAAGTGGTATAGTTTCATATAGAGTAGATGGACTTGAAGAAAAATTGACACCAAATAATTTTTCCGAATTAAGTAAGGATTTTCTGGAAAGTTTAGATTTGAAGACAGGAAAAATTGTTGCAACAAATGAGGAAGAAGGAAAGATAATTGATGCATTTACAAGTTATATAGTTACAGTTTCTGATACAGATGAAGCTAAAGCTGCAAATGTTGGAGATTTAGTTAAAATCAGGTTATCCAATAATATAGAGATTGATGCTGAAATAGAACATCTTTCAAAACAAGAGAATGGAGATATGCTTATAATTTTAAAATTTAAAAATCAAATTAGTGAGCTTACTAATTATAGAAAAATATCATTTGATTTAATTTGGTGGAAATACGAAGGACTAAAGGTTCCAAACCAAGCAATAGTTAATAAAGATGGATTGGATTATGTAGTAACGAATAGAGCTGGCTATCTTAGTAAAACATTAATAAAAGTATCAAAGAAGAATAATAATTATTCAATAATTACATCATATTCAACAGAAGAATTAAAGAAAATTGGGTTTACTGAAGAAGAAATAAATTCATACAAAAAAATTTCTATATATGATGAGGTTATACTGAATCCAAATTTAGATAGAATTCAATAATGTTACACTAATATTACACATTTATTAAGAATGCATGACATTACATTAAAAGTATTGACAATTAATAAAAAAAAGTGGATACTAATTGTATAAATACAAAGGAAGTAAATTAGGAGGTTTTTTTATGTCAGCATTAATGAACAAAGTATGGGATCTTTTTGGTATGGATTCAGCTGAACCAGAAGGATATGAAGATGAGACAATGTATGATTATGATGAGGAAGATGAAATCGTAGAAGACAGAAAATTATTTGGAAAGAAATCAAGAGAGAAAGATAAAGTTGTTGCTATGCCACAAAGCCAAACAAATGCTATAAAAATGGTAATATCACAACCAACAACTTTTGAACAGTCAGATGAAATATGTAGTTTCTTAAAAGAAAAGAAATCTGTAATAGTAAATCTAGAATACGTAAATAAGGATGTTGCGAGACGTATTGTTGATTTTATAAGTGGAGGGGTATACTCTTTAGATGGTTATATTCAAAAAGTTTCTAATTCTATCTTTTTAGTAGCACCATCTAATTATGAGATTACTAACGAAATGGCAAGAGAAGAAATGAAAAGCAAACTATCTGTTTCATGGTTGAAAAACAATGGACTTAACTAATTAATAGATTCTTATGCTCGAAGTGAGGAGGAAAGAAATGATAACACCGTTAGATATTGAAAACAAAAGATTTTCTAAGCAAATTATGAATGGCTACAGTGTTGATGAAGTAGATGATTTTTTAGATGAATTAACTGTAGATTATACCAAAAACTATAAAGAAGTTATGAAACTAAAAAATGAAATTGCTGAAATCACAGCGAGCCTTGAACACTATAAAGCAATAGAAGAAACATTACAAAATACTTTAGTAATGGCCCAAACAACGGCAGAGGATGTAAAAAATGTAGCAAAACAAAAAGCAGAGCAAATTGTAAACGAAGCGAGAGATTCAGCACAGAAAGAATTAAACTCTATGAAAGAGGAAGCGACAGCACTACAAAAAGAAAAAGATGACATAAAGAAACAATTTGACATATACAAAGCAAAAATGGAATCATTATTGATTTCACAGCTAGAACTACTAAAAGATTTTAATAAGTAGAAAGAATATACTTAAGATTATCAAGAAAATCTTGATAATCTTTTTATTTTATAGTAGTGAATGCTACTTTATAAAAGTATATTACAAAACCATTAAATGTATGTTACATTTATATTATTTGTATTGACATTAAAAAAAAAACATATAAAATAGTAATATAAGGAATTGTAAAAATGAGGATAATTAGTGGAAGAGCAAAAGGAACAAATTTATATACTTTAAAAGGTAATAATACAAGACCAACTTCTGATAGATCTAAGGAAGCTTTATTTAATATATTAAATGTAGATATTATAAATTGCAATTTTTTAGATTTATATGCTGGAAGTGGAGCAATTGGATTAGAAGCTGCAAGTAGAGGAGCTAAAAAAGTAATATTAGCAGATAAATCTAAAGAAGCTATTAATATAATCAAGAAAAATGCTTTAAAAACACATTTAGAAAAAAATGTGATGATTTATAACTTGGAAAGTATAGAAGTATTAAAAACAAAAATTAAAGAAAAGCAAGATTACATTTTCTTAGATCCACCTTATGAGTCTGATTTATTATATAAATCAATTAAAGTAATTATTGAAAAAGAATTATTAAGTGAAGGTGGATTAATAATTGCAGAGACAGATAAGCCAGAAAAATTTAAAGAAGAAATTAAAAATTTGAAAATCAAAATAGTTGATATTAGGAAATACGGAAGAAACCAATTTTTATTTTTAAAAAAGTTGTCTGATTAGAAAGGGGCAAAAAATGGAAATATTTACTTTACTAGACACACTTGAAGATTTATTAGAGGGTAGCAGAAACTTACCATTTACTTCAAAGGCAGTTGTAAACAAGGAAGAAATGTTAGAAATAATTAAAGAGATTAGAATAAAGATGCCTGATGAGTTGAAGCAAGCGAAATGGATTAAGGAAGAAAGACAAAGGATATTAGTCGAAGCCCAAAAAGAAGCAGAGAGTGTTGTTAAAGAAGCTGAAAACAGGATTATAGCTATGATTGACGAACATGAAATAACAAGAAAAGCATATGATCAAAAAGCCGAAATAATTGAAACTGCTAACGAGATGTCTAGGGAAATATCAAAAGGAACTAAAGAGTATGCAGATAATTTACTACAAAATACTGAATCTGTTCTAAATGAGACCTTAGCTAAATTAGAAACTAATATCAATGAAGCATTAAAATTAATGGAAATGTCATTAGAAGATACAATAAAAACAATTCAAACAAGCAGGAAAGAATTAAAATAAAATAAAGTATGGACATTCTTCTAAGAAAGGGTGTCCAATTTTTAAATAAAGGATGGTTGAAATGGCAAATAAAAAAGGAAAAAGGGCATATAATAAAAGTAAGAAGAAAAAAGCTACAACAAAAATGGATATGATGGTAGTAGGAATAATTATATTAAGTATATTGTTAGCGGTTTTAATATATACGAAATCAGGGTTTGTTGGAAATAAACTACATGAAGTACTTGGTGGAATGTTTGGAATTATGGAATATATAATTCCAATAGGAACTTTTATTCTTGGTATAAAATTAGCATGTGAAGATAGAAATAGTATAGGAACAAAATTAGCATTATATTTATTAATGATAATTAGTGTTTCTGTAATTTTTAGTGTCTTTCAGATTTCTTTTGGAGAGTTAAATACTTCAAAAGAAATCTCAGAGGTTGCAAAAGATGCATATGAAATAGGAATGTTGGCAAAAGGTGGTGGAGCACTTGGATGTATTATAGCTGTTCCATTAGTAAATTTACTTGGAATTGTGGGTGCAATAATATTAAGCATAGGAATTACAATACTTTTAATGATAGTTACATTTGGAATAAATGCTTCTGAAATTATTAGTAACAATGTTGATAAAATGAAAGAAAAAAGAGAAGAAAGATTACGTTATAAAATGGAAGAACAATTTGATGAAGAGGAAGAAGATGTTCCAGTAAATACACATCAACGTGCAACACAAGCAAAACGTATGCAATCAGCTATAAACAAGAATAATAAATCAAAGGCTAAAGCTAAGAAAATTTTTGAAGAAATAAGTGAAGAGCCAAAAGAAGATGAACTTGAAAATCAAATCAAAATCAATTTTGGAGGAGCTCAGATAGATGAATTAAACAAAATTGATAAAAAATCTGGAAAGAAATTAGCCACAAAATCAACTAAAAAAGAAAAACCACAACCAGACGTCATTGAAGCTAATTTATTTAGTACAGTTGAAAAGGAAAAAGAAAGTAATACAAAAGAAGTTTTACAATTAGAGCATACAATAACTGTAGAAGACGAAAATTATGAATATCCACCTATAGAAATATTAAGTAAAGGTAAGCAAAAAGCATTAAAAGGTGGTGCAAAAGCTTTAACAAATACAGCGTCAAAATTACAAAGAACATTATATAGTTTTGGAGTATCTGCAAAAGTTGAAAATGTTTCAGTAGGTCCAGCTATAACTAGATATGAATTAAAACCTGCTGAAGGTGTTCGTGTTAGTAAAATAGCCAATTTAGCTGATGACATTGCATTAAATTTGGCAGCAGAGACAATTCGTATAGAAGCGCCAATACCAGGAAAACAAGCTGTTGGAATTGAAGTTCCAAATAAAGAAAGACAGGCTGTACATTTGAGAGAAGTTTTAGAAAGTGCTACTTTTGAAGATTATGATTCTAAAACAGCTGTAGCTTTAGGAAAAGATGTTGCAGGAGAAACAGAAATTGCAGATATAGCAAAAATGCCACATGTATTAATAGCAGGTTCTACAGGATCTGGTAAAAGTGTATGTATAAATACGATTATTACGAGTATTATATATAAATCTAAACCAAGTGAAGTAAAGTTTGTTATGATAGATCCTAAGGTTGTAGAATTATCAGTATATAATGGAATACCACATCTATTAATACCAGTTGTGACAGATCCTAAAAAAGCTGCAGGTGCATTATCATGGGCAGTTCAAGAAATGGAAAACAGATATAGTCTTTTTGCTGAAAAAGGTGTAAGGGATTTAAAAGGATATAATCAAATAATTGAAAGAAAACAAAAGGGAGTAGGAAAGCTTCCAAAGATTGTCATAATAATTGATGAGTTAGCAGACTTAATGATGGTAGCTAAAAATGATGTTGAAGATGCTATTTGTAGATTAGCTCAAAAGGCAAGGGCTGCAGGAATGCATCTAGTTATAGCTACACAAAGACCATCTGTTGATGTAATTACTGGATTAATTAAAGCTAATGTGCCTTCAAGAATTGCATTTGCAGTATCTTCACAAGTGGATTCTAGGACAATACTTGATTCAGTTGGTGCTGAAAAACTACTAGGTAAAGGAGATATGTTATTTTTCCCATCTGGAGCACCTAAACCATCAAGAGTACAAGGTGCATTTGTATCAGATGATGAAGTAGAAAAAATTGTTGATTTCTTGAAATTAAATGGAGAAGCAAAATATAGTGAAGATATAATAGAAACCATAGAAAATAGTGGAAAAACAGAAAAAGAATTGGCTCAAGAACAATCTGCAGATGATGATGCAGATCCATTTCTATCAGATGCTATAGAAACAGTTGTTGAAACAGGACAAGCTTCAACTTCATTTATACAAAGAAGATTTAAAGTTGGTTATGCAAGGGCAGGAAGAATTATAGATCAAATGGAAGAGAGAGGTATAATTTCAGGATATCAAGGAAGTAAACCAAGACAAGTATTAATGACAATGGAAAGACTTAATGAATTAAAAATGTCAACAGAAGCTAAAGAGAACATAGACTAAATAGTTGTACATATTTAAACAATGGAGGTCTAAGTGAGTTGCAAAAGAAAAAAGAAAAGCTATTAGGTAAAATAGTTAAAAAGAATTATAATAATAGGTTAGAAGCAGTACTTGAAAAAAAGAATGTTTCAGAACATACTAAAAGTATTCTTTTAAGTATATTTTATAAAATCGAAAGTGCCTATCCGGATTATAAAATGGTAAAAAGGAATGTGGAATCAAAAGATGAATATATTGAAAATATAATTTCAATAATAGAAAGATATTGTGATAGCATAGACGTAATTTCACCAACTTCTCCACGAAGTCAGGAATTAGGGAGAAGGGTATTTTTAATTGATAAACAGAGGAATAGTATTAAATGTTATCCTGTTGAAAGGAAGATATTATATGCAATATCAAAAATAGGAAAGGCAGAATATATTTTAGATAAAGAAAAATATGAAGTATATGCTAAACCTGTTTCAGAATTAATAAATGTAGGTAGTAATATTAATACAGTTGAGCCATTGAGAGATTTTAATGGATATTCATGGACAACTATATCAAATGAAATAGAAAGTATTGAACATAACTTAATTTATCAAAATATGAGAATGTTAGTAGGATACCAATTTTTAAATGAATGGGTTAAAAATGATGATTATGCTGTGGATTATATGAATTTATTTAGAAAATATTTAAGAAACTTCTATGGACAGGCTTGTTCGAATGCTATTTCTGAAACAATTATCCAAATAGCAATTTATTTAGATGAAAAATTTAACAAAGAAGATCCTATAAAATTAGATGAATCTGAAGAGGAAATTTTAAAATTATTAGGAATTATTCATGATAAAAAACTTTTTACAGAAAATATTTTTAGTAAAAAAAGAACTATTAGTGAAAAAATAAAAAATATTGATACAATACTTAATAATCAAGCTCTATTACAATCTGAATTTGAAAAGAGAAATTATTATTTACCAGCTGATAAAAAAATTAGAAATCTAAATGACTTGGAAATACAGTTGACAAATGAAAGAGAAAATGAATTTTCTAAAATAGAAAAATTGAATAAACTTTTATTACCTACTAATTTTATTAATTATCAAAAACAACTAGAAGAAAAAGGCAAGTATTTAAAATTAGTAAAAGCTGATAAATCTCAAGCAGATCTAAATGGTTTAATAATAAATCTTCAAATAATATTTTTAAGATGTTTTGCATCAAGAATTAAATACGCAAAAAGCAAATCAGATGTAGAAGATTTATTATATGAATTCAGATATTACAATTTATTGAATTTTAGTAAACAACAATTAATACGTGATATAGAAGAATTACAGAATGAATTACAAAAAACTTTGTCAGTATTAATATATAGAATGAAAGAAGAAGGAATAACTGGTGAATTTTCTGCTATTTCTGAGATAGAAAATAGAATATTTTCAGCAATATTATCAATAAAAACAATTAATTTAAATGATGTTAATGTTGAAATAAGAAAAGAAAACGAAAGTGTTTACTTATATATATATGACGAAGAAGATTTTGAGACAAAGATAGAGATAGGAAAATCAAATCAAATACAAAAGAATGACTTAGGAATAAAATTTAATAAAAAAGTTAAAGTATTTTATTAAAGTTTTTTAATAAAATACTTTAATGTGAGGGAGGATACTATATTGAAGATCACATTTTTAGGAGCTGCTAGAACGGTTACAGGTTCTAATTATTTAGTAGAAGGTGCTGGGAAAAAATTTTTGGTTGATTGTGGAATGTGGCAAGGAAAAGCCGAACAAGAGATGGAAAATGAACAAGAATTTGAATATAATCCAGCAGATATTGACTTTATGTTATTAACACATGCACATATAGATCATTCTGGAAGAATACCAAAATTATATAATGAAGGATTTAAAAATAAAATATATGCACACAAAGCTACATGCGATTTATGTGCATTAATGTTGCCAGATAGTGGACATATACAAGAACAAGAAAATAAATGGAAAAACAAAAAACGAATTAGAGCTGGTAAAGAAGAAAAACCACCATTATATACAGCAGAAGATGCAATGAATTGTCTTGAACTATTTGAACCAGTTCAATACGATGAAATAATTGAAGTTGATGAAAATATACATGTTAGATTTAATGATGCAGGACATATGCTTGGGTCTAGTATTATTGAATTATGGGTAAAAGAAGGAGAAAAAGAAACAAAAACTGTATTTACAGGGGATCTTGGAAACAATGATATTCCACTTTTAGATTCACCAACAATGATTGAAGATACAGATTATTTAGTAATGGAGTCAACTTATGGAAGCAGACTACATATGAGAAATGATGATAAAGCAGAAATGTTTTTGGATATAGTTGCCGAAACTTTAGATAATGAGGGAACGGTTGTAATACCTTCATTTGCTGTAGGTAGAACGCAAGAAATTTTATATGAAATAAATAAATTAAAAGAAAATCATATAAATGATGAAGAGTTCCAAAGAAAATACAAAAAATTAATGTCTACACCAGTTTATGTAGATAGTCCTCTTGCTATTTCTGCAACAGATGTATTTAAAGAAAATACGAATTTATTTGAAGAAAATATAAAAAATGAAATATTAAGTGGAAATAACCCATTGGAATTTCCAGGTTTACAATTTACAATGACAGTGGAAGATTCAAGAGCGTTAAATGAAAAAAACGAACCATCAATTATTATTTCAGCAAGTGGTATGTGTGAAGTAGGAAGAATTAAACATCATTTAAAGCATACAATATGGAACCCTAAAAATACTATACTATTTGTAGGATACCAAGCTCCAGGAACATTAGGATATAGTATAATTAATGGAGCAACTTCAATAAAAATATTTGGTGAAGAGTTAGCAGTAAACGCACGTATTGAATATATTGAAGGTTATTCAGGACATGCTGATCAAGAATGGTTAATGAATTTTATATATTCATTTATAAAAAAGCCAAAACATATATTTTTAGTTCATGGTGAAGAAGAATCTGAAGAAGTCTTGAAAGATAAAATTGAAACTGAAACAGGTATTAGTGTAAATATGCCAGAATTTGGGGAAACTTTTGAATTAACAGGTGATGAAGAACAAGTAGTTAGAAGAACAGCAGCACTTGAAAGAAAAGTAATAGAGAAGACGATTAGAGGAGAAATATTAATAAGATTAGAGAAAATAAAAAAAGAAATTAAAGATATGGATGCTTATGTTAAGGATGACGTAAAAGATGAAAAATTAACTGATCGCGACATTTTCAGAATAAATGAAAAGATAAAGGATTTAGAAAAACAAATTTTAAATGTTATAGAAGGGTAATAGAGATAAAATGGATAACAAATATTTTAATGAAGCAATAATAGGAAATAAAAATATTTTAGCAACATTTACATCAAGAGGTGAAATGCAAAGAATGTATTTTCCATCTAAGGACAATAGGCAATATATAGAATTTTTTCATGCAGGAATAAAAATAAATGATTCAGATGTAATATATTTACATGATGATATAAATAATGTTTATAAACAGTATTATGAGACAGATACAAATGTATTAAATACAGAAATAACAAACACATATTTTAATATAAAAATATTACAAACAGATTTTGTAATTTTAAAAGAAAATGTATTAGTAAAAAGATATATGTTAATAAATGAAGGAAAGATAGATTTAAATGTAAAATTTTATATACATTCAGCTTTATTAACTGATAATAATAATATGGTAGGAAGTAAAGTAGTAGATGGAGGAATGTTACAATATGCACATGATTTTTCTATTTCGACAATTGCAAAAGGAAAAAATATAGATTCACATCAATTAAATGGAAGTAAAGAAACTATAAAAAGGGGAGAAATTCATGACAAAGACTATATTGGAATGTCAAATGATTCAAGCGTTAGTTACGATTTAGGTAAAATATCTCCTAACGAGAAAAAAGAATTTGAAATTTGCATATTAGTTGATGAAAATAAAAATATTTCTGATATGGAAAAAGAAATTAATAGAGTTAAAAAAATAGATTTAAATAAGGAATATACTAATACAAAATCATATTGGAGAAAATATGTAAAAAATCATAATGGTTTAAATGTTAAAGAACCTAAAAATAGTTATGAAGAAAGATTATTTGAAATATATAAAAGAACTATTTTATTATTCCCACTTTTAACAAATCAAGATACAGGAGGAGTAATTGCTTCACCTGAGATTGATGAGAATCGTTCTAAATGTGGAATGTATGCATACTGTTGGCCACGTGATGCAGTATTTATAGGAAGAGCTTTTGATATTCTAAAAATGGATAAAGAATCAGAAAAATTTTATAAAGTATTCTGTAAAAAAACACAAAGTAGAAATGGTATGTGGGAACAACGTTTTTATACAGATGGAAAATTAGCTCCATGTTGGGGATACCAAATAGATGAAACTGCAAGTGTAGTATATGGAGTATATGAACATTATAAATATACAAAAAATGAAAAATTTTTAAAAGATACATTACCAATGTGTGAAAGGGCAATAAAGTTTTTAAAAGATTATGTTAAAGACTGGCTAGGAATCAGAGTTGTTATTGATAATAAAAAAGATACTGTTCAAGAAGAAATTGAAGCAACATATAAAAAAGAAGGACATAAATATCCAATAAGTTATGATTTATGGGAAATGTGTGAAGGTGTTCATTTATATTCAATAGCTGCAATTTATGGAGCATTTAATAGCTTATTAAAAATATATGAAGTATTAGGAAAAAATACTTCTAACTTTGAAAATAATAGGTTAAAAGATGATAAAGTATTAAGAAATATTCAAGAATTAGAAAAATTGATGGTTCAACTAAAAAAATATATTAATGTAAATTTGTATGATGAAGAAAAGAAAAGTTATGTAAGAAATGCTGATGATAGAAAAATGGATATAAGTATATTAGGAGCAGTTACTCCATTTAATGTGTTCAGACCTAAGGAAAAGAAAATACAAAATACAGTTGAAAGAATAAATTTAAGTTTACGTACATATACAGGAGGATATCAAAGATTTGAATATGATCATTATATGGATGGAAATCCTTGGCCAATTGCTAATTTATGGATGACATTATATTATATTGAAAGTGGAGAAAAGAAAAAAGCAAAAGAAACATTTGATTTTGTAGTAAAAACTGCAGGAAGACATAGTTTGCTTGGAGAACAAATTGATAACAGTACTTTAAAACCAAATTGGGTATATGGATTAGGTTGGTCACATGCAATGTTTATTATTGTGATGGAAAAGTTGTTTAAATAATTATAAAAGGTTGCAAAATTTTTTTCATTGTTATAGAATGAGAATAGCTTTTTAAGTGAATAATAAAATAAAAATGAGGAGGAGTTAAAATGTCAATTAAAGTTGGAATTAACGGATTTGGAAGAATTGGAAACTTATCTTTCCAAGCAGCATTAGCAAAGGAAGGAGTAGAAGTTGTTGCAATAAATGACCCATTTATAACAGCTGATTATATGGCATATATGACAAAATATGATACAGCTCATGGAAGATTCGCAGGAAAAGTAGATCATAAAGAAAATGCGTTAATAGTAGATGGAAAAGAAATAAAAGTATATAATGAAATGGATCCACATAACATACCATGGGGAGAAATTGGTGTAGAATATGTATTAGAGTGTTCAGGAGTATTTACAACATTAGAAAAAGCTCAAGCTCATATTGATGCTGGAGCAAAAAAAGTTATAATAAGTGCACCATCAGCAGATGCTCCAATGTTTGTTATGGGAGTTAACAATGAATCTTATGACCCAAACATGAATATTGTTTCAAATGCTTCATGTACAACAAACTGTTTAGCACCACTTGCAAAAGTTATTCATGATAACTTTGGAATTAAAGATGGCTTAATGACAACTGTTCATGCTACAACAGCAACACAAAAAACAGTTGATGGAGCTTCTAGAAAAGATTGGAGAGGTGGACGTGCAGCAGCTGCTAACATTATTCCATCTTCAACAGGAGCTGCAAAAGCAGTTGGAAAAGTAATACCAGATTTAAATGGAAAACTAACAGGAATGGCTTTCAGAGTACCAACAATAGATGTATCAGTTGTTGATTTAACATGTAATTTAGAAAAGCCAACAACATATGATGAAATATGTGCTGCTATAAAAAAAGCATCAGAAAATGAATTAAATGGAATTTTAGGATATACAGAAGATCCAGTTGTATCATCTGATTTCTTATCAGATAAACGTACATCAATTTTTGATGCTAAAGCAGGAATAATGTTAACAGATACATTTGTTAAATTAGTTTCTTGGTATGATAATGAGTGGGGATATTCAAATAAGTTAGTTGACTTAGCTTATTATATTTCAACAAGAGTATAATAATTTAAAACACATATAAATTAAAGAAGCACTTAGTTACAAACTAAGTGCTTCTTTGAATACTAATTGGTTGAATCTTCAGCAACGACTCTTTGGATTTTATCGTAGAATTTTTTGTCAGCTTTTGATGGTTCTCCACCATATGTGATATAGTTCGTGGCTCTACAGTATTTTTGAACATCTGTAGAATCAAATGAATATTTTTGAAGAGCACGTATATGTGCTTTATCAAAATGTCGAACTGTAACGGTGTTACCATCTCTGACTACAATTTCAGGAATAAAACCCATCTCTCTACAATTCTTTTCCTTTAAAATATGTTCACCAAAACTTTCAGCTACCGCGTTGATTGTAGATTCTTTAATCATTTTTTCCTCCATGTTTTTATGTAATTAAGAAATCAACCAAATTCATTACTATAAACTAGCAATGAAATTAAAATAATGAGTTCAACATAGAACTTATTTTAAGTATAACATGATTTACATAAAATATCAAGTGGAATTAAAGAAAAATATAAAAATGTCAAATATTGCGACAAAAAACAAAACAAATATTTGTATGTGTATTGACTTTTAAAAACAATATTTATATAATGAAAAACGTAAAAATGAAAAGAGGTTGAACATTGGAACTTAGAGGAGAAATAGTAGATATAATTTATAAAAATGAAACAAATAGTTACACAATTGCCACTTTTGAAACTGAAGAAGAATTTACAACTGTAGTAGGTTATTTACCATTTGTGAATTCAGGAGATTTAATAAAAGTTGAAGGAAATTTTGTAGAACATAAGGAATATGGAACTCAGTTTAAAGTGGAAACATTTGAGAAGATAATGCCTGAAACACCAGAAGCTCTTGAAAAATATTTAGCAAGTGGAAATATAAAAGGAATTGGAGAGACAACAGCAAGAAAAATAATAAATAGATTTGGTGAGGAGACTATAAATATTTTTAGATTTGAATATGATAAATTAGCACAGATAAAAGGAATTTCATTAAAAAAGGCAAAAGAAATGTCTGAGAGTTTCTTAGAAAATTGGGAAGTATGGCAAATAGTAGGTTTTTTAGCTAGATTTGGAATTGGAGCTGAGCATGCAAAAAAAGTTTATGATAGATTTGGTGTTAATGCAGTACAAGAGATTGAAGCTAACCCATATATTTTAATTGAAATAGAAAGAACAGTAGATTTTAAACAGATTGATCAAATGGCTTTAAAATTAGGTATAGAGTACAATAACAGTAAACGCATAAAAAGTGGTATAAAATATGGACTAATTTGTGCAACATACAATGGAAATTGTTGCGTAATAAAAGAAAATTTAATTGAATTTGTTATAAAATTGTTAGATGTATCTTCAGAAGAAATTGAAGATAATTTGATAGATTTAAAAATAGAAGATGAAATAGTCATAGATAAAAGAAATGAAGAATGGGTTTATTTACAAAATTTTTATGTAACAGAAGAAAATGTAGCAAGAAGAATTTTAATGTTGGATAATGAAAAAAACATAAAGAAAATATCGAATATTCAAAAAGAATTAAAAAAGATTGAAGAAAATTCAGAAATATTTTTATCAGAAAAGCAAATAGAGGCGATAAAAGCTGTTAATGATCATAATGTGACAATTATAACAGGAGGTCCTGGAACAGGAAAAACTACAATAATAAAAACTATAATAGATTTATATAATAAACAAAAAAAGAAAACAGTATTATGTGCGCCAACTGGAAGGGCAACTAAAAAAATGACAGAAACCACAGGATATGAAGCGTCTACACTACATAGATTACTAGAAATTGGAAAAATTGATGACAATAATATTTATTCTTCAAAAAAGGGAGAATATTCTGGAACGCCAATTGATGCAGATGTGATAGTTGTAGATGAAATGTCAATGGTGGATTTATTCCTAATGGATTATCTTTTGGGTTGTATATATAAAGGAACTAAATTGATTTTAGTTGGAGATAGCGATCAGTTGTCATCTGTAGGTCCTGGAAGTGTATTAAAAGATTTAATTGATTCAGAGGTTATTACAACAATAAAATTAGATAAAATTTTTAGGCAAGCAGCTAAAAGCAAAATTGTTATGAATGCACATAGAGTAAATAAAGGAGAAAACTTTCTAAACAAAGACGAGATTGAAGAGGAGATGAATGAAGACTTTTTTTATAAAAAAGAATATAGCCAAGAAAAAGCGTTGGAAGAAGTTATTTCTTTATGTACAGGGAGGCTTAAAAATTATGGAGATTATGATTTTTTCCAAAATATCCAAGTAATAACACCAACTAAAAAAGGAATGTTAGGCACTAGAGAATTGAATAAAAGTTTACAAAATATTTTAAATCCAGAAAATGAATATAAAGCTGAGAAGAAAAAGGGTAAAGTAGTATTTCGTGTTGGAGATAGGGTAATGCAAATAAAAAATAATTATGATATTTATTGGGAAAAAGAGCTTATAGATAATTATGAAGGTGAAGGAAAAGAAATTGGAAGTGGAATATTTAATGGCGAGATAGGAACAATTGAAAATATAGATGTAAATGATAAAACAGTCCAAGTTCATTTTGATGATGATAAAACGGCATGGTATGAATCATCTGAGTTGGAACAATTAGAGCATAGTTACGCTATGACAATACACAAAGCACAAGGAAGTGAGTTTGATGTTGTGCTAATGGTAATTCCACCTTCTTCACCAATGTTATTAACAAGAAATTTATTATATACAGGAATAACAAGAGCAAAGAAATTATTGATAATAATTGGAAGTGATAAGGTAATTGAGTATATGATTAAAAATGTTGATAGTAAGAAGAGGAATACAGGGTTGGCATATAGGATTAAGGAAATTAGTAAAATATAATTTGTTTTTTATATTATTTACTGTCGCAGTCAATTTAAAAATCTGTAGACTGTTTTAAACTGTGTATAATATAAAATATAATTTGTTTTTTATATTATTTACTGTCGCAGTCAATTTAAAAATCTGTAGACTGTTTTAAACTGTGTAT
>CANQQF010000022.1 GCA_947625985.1 uncultured Clostridia bacterium
ATTTCAACTGTTGAAAAAGACGGAATATCTTTAATGAAAGATATGGGAAGAGTTAAAAATTTAGAGAATTTACCAGGGATTAATGACTTAGAAGGAACAATTGGAATCGCTCATACAAGATGGGCTACCCACGGAAGACCTTCAAAAGAAAATTCACATCCTCATATGGATAATAGTAAAACATTTAGTGTTGTACATAATGGAATTATTGAAAATTATGAAGCTTTAAGAGAAGATTTAAAATCAAAAGGTTATACTTTCTACTCTGATACAGATACAGAAAATATCCCAAACTTAATACATTATTACTATACAAAACTAAAAAACGAAACTGGAATTAACCGCTTCTTGAAAGCAGTTCGCAATGCATGTATGGATTTTAAAGGAAGTTTTGCAATTGAAGTAATTTGTAAAGATTTTCCTGATAATATGATTGTTGTTAGAAAAGATAGTCCTCTTGTTATTGGTAAAGCTGATGGAGAAAATTATTTATCTTCTGACATTCCAGCTATACTTTCATTTACAAGAACATTTTATTTATTAGATGATTTAGAATTTGCTATTCTTTCAAGAGACAATGTAAAATTCTATAACTCAGATTTAGAATTAGTTAATAAAGAACTTAAATCTATTGAATGGGATGCAGTTGGTGCTGATAAAAATGGTTATGAAGACTATATGTTAAAAGAAATATATGAACAAGCAACTTCTACTAGAGAAACTGTAGGAACAAGATTCCAAGGAGCTAAAACTGCTTTTGAAGAATTAGATTTTACAAAAGAATACTTATCAGATTTAAACAGAATATATATTGTAGCATGTGGTACAGCTATGCATGCTGGATTAGCAGGAAAAATAGCAATTGAAAAATTATCAAAAATACCAACAGAAGTTGATATAGCTTCAGAATTTCGTTATAGAGATCCTTTAGTTGATGAACATACTTTATGTATCTTTCTTACTCAATCAGGAGAAACTGCAGATACAATTGCAGCACTTAAATTATCTAAAGAAAAAGGTGCTAAAACTCTTGCAATTTCAAATGTTATAGGAAGCTCTATTACCAGAGAAGCCGACTTATCAATTTATACGCATGCTGGACCAGAAATTGCTGTTGCATCTACAAAAGCATATACTTCACAAGTTGTACTTATGAATGTTTTAGCAATTTATATGTCAGAGCTTTTAGAAAATAATGATCAACAATATTTAGATAAATTAAAACAAGATATATTAGAATTACCAGAAAAAGTTGAAGAAACATTAAAAGCTTCAGAGAGTCTAAAAGATTTTGCACGTCAAGTTTATCAAGAAAAAGATGTATTCTATCTTGGTAGAGGTGTCGACTATGCAATTGCTACAGAAGGTTGTTTAAAGCTTAAAGAAATTTCATATATCCATTCTGAAAGTTATGCTGGTGGTGAGTTAAAACATGGCACAATCGCTTTAATAGAAAAAGGTATTACTGTTATTGGAGTTTTGACAGACAAAAATTTAGTAAAGAAATCAATTAGTAACCTTCAAGAAGTTATAACTCGTGGAGCTAAAACTCTAATTATTACAAATCAACAAGATTTGGATAAAAGTTCATTTGATGTTGTTCTTACAATACCTGAAACAAATACATTTATTTCACCTGTTTTAGCTGTCATACCTTTACAATTATTTGCATACTATGTTGCAAAAGAAAAAGGATTAGATGTTGATAAACCTAGAAATTTAGCTAAATCAGTTACAGTTGAATAATAAAAAAAGCTTTAGAGATTACTCTCTGAAGCTTTTCTATTTTCTTCCTAATCCGTTTTTTATTTTGGTAACAATTCCATTTCTTCCCGTAGTTTTTTCTATTATTATATCTAGTTTTATTAAAATCATTATTACCCCTGGTATTACAAAAAATGCTCCAAGCACATGTAAAAATTTTGTTAACCCAACATTCTTCTCTATAGTCATTGTATGATCTACTGATACTTCTTCACCTTTTTTTTGTGTCTTTGTAGTATAGTATGTAGTTGTGTGAGTTTCTCCCTCATATTCATATTTCACTTTTACATCATACCCTAATTCTCCATTTTTTCCTAATCTAGGAGCAATATCTTGGATTACACCTGTAACTTGTACAGTTTGCTCTTCATGTTTAACTTGTCGAGTTACAAAAATCCAACCTACCACTATTAAAATTATTCCTATTATTATTATTTTCAAATCCTTTTTTTCATGTAATAACATATCAATACTTCCTTCTTTTATTATTTAATAATATTTACAATTCTTTACTATATTTGAATTATTTCTCCTGTTTATATTTTCCAATCTTACTGTATCATTTTTTTGTTACAGTTTTGTTAAAATGGTATTAACTTTATGTTACATTTAAAACTACTAGTGATAGGTGTTTTTGTCGAACTAAAATTTTGACAAAAAATCTAAAAAATAATATAATGAATTTAATAAAAAACTAATATATTATGTGTTTTCAAATGAATAAAGAAAGGAATAAAATTAAATATGGATAATGTAAATACAACTCTTATAAAAAAGAGTTTAGATGAGATTATTTCAATGGTTAATGAAGGAAATGCAGATGCTATGAACGAATTGGGAGCTAGATATTCTATAGGAATAGGTGTTAAAAAAGATGAAAAAAAAGCATTTGAACTTTATAATAAAGCTAGTGAGAAAAACTGCATTAAAGCTAAATATAATTTAGCTATTAGTTATTATAGAGGTAGAGGTGTAAAAAAGAATAAAATGCTTTCTCTTAAGATTCTTACGGAACTTACTGAAAAGTATAATTATGAAAAAGCTTTTTTTTATCTAGGTTATATTTATTATGTTGGTGATCCCGTTGAAGTTGATCATAAAAAAGCTCTTTCATATTTTAACAAAGCGTTAGAATTGAATCCAAAAGATTTTAACGCAAAATATTTTTTAGGTGAAATGTACATGTTTGGTAGAGGAATAACTGCTAATCCACAAAAGGCTAAAATGTATTTTGAAGAAATATTAGATGAAAATCATGATGATACATATTATAAATTAGCGTTACTTTATTCAGGAGATTTTGGAATAGAGAAAAATGAAGAAAAAGCCAAAGAATATTTTAGTAAAATTGAATATGATTTATGTATGACAATGATATATTACATTCTTGCAGTAAAGCCTGATAATGAACAAAACTTGGATGAACTTCTTAAATTACTAACTTCAGAAATAAATAATGTAAAACATGATATCATGCATTTTCCAGACAAACACCCTGCAAAAATATATCACAAAAAATTATTATATTTAGATAATTCTGAATATAATGATATTATTGAAAGGTTAAAAAATAAGATTATAGTATGTAATAAAGAAGATAATTTAAGCGATACTTTTTTTTCTTTAAGTAGCGATAATGAAGTTATAGAATTAGCAAAGTATATAATTGAATTTCCAGAATCTAAGTTTAAAAAATAAAACGATATTGGATGATATTTTGAAATAAAAAATATCATCCTTTTTTAGAATGATATTAGTAAGAAATAGTTAAATGTACTTTTTTATACAAATACAAGGAATTAACACCTGCCTTTACATATATTTCTATTTACTAAAAATTCCGTTTAAACCAATTTTTAATTTTAGTAAAAATTGATTCTTTATATTCTACCATAGCAATTTTTTCTGTTGTATAATCTAATTCTTTTTTTTGAGTTCGTTCCTTGAACAATCTTTCAATATCATATTTTTCCGCATCTTCTTTTTCTATTTTCTTTTCTTGATAATCTTTCTTTACATTTTTGAAAATGGTTAGTAATAATTCACTAATTTCTTTATTTTCTTTTCTTATAATTTCCTCTTTTATCATAAATTATCTCCTCGTAAAAAATAAATTTGAAGTTTTATTTATTATAATTCAATCTCTGACTCAACATCAGAAATAGCTTTTATCCTATCAATTGTTTTTTCAAAATCTATCCCACTTGTTTGTCCATGCTTTCTATATCTTTTACAACTTTCAACCTTTTTTTGCTCTCCTATAATTGCTCTGTTGTACTCGCTTAATAACATATTTCTTAAATTTTTATTTTCCATATTCAAAATAACTTGTTCTATTCTGCTTAAATAACTACTCATTTGAGAAACTGAAAAATATTTATCTCTAATAATTGCATGTTTATCATGATTCCCTACTCTATTATTTTCAAACTGGCATATTACTTTTTTTATTAAGTCAGGATTTAATGAACTTTCAAAATCTGATAAATCTTGTTCTATTTCATATATTGCTTGCTTTGCACATCTTTCTCTATTAATCTTAACTATAGGAATATCAAAGTCTTTGGCAGCCTTCAATGATTGCTCTAATTGATATTTTTGCAGTTCGTTTTGTTCATTTAAATAAGCTAACATTTCAGGATTATCTTTATATTGTTCAAAGTATTCATCAATATTTTCATATTCTTCAATATAAACAATATAATCAGGATTTTTTTTATAAAATGTAGGATTGCTACTTAAATCTCTTCTTTCATAAACAAGTTCATTGTAATCTCCTCTAGTATTATCAAGTAAAATATCCGGATTTGCAAATTCAATTCCTAATCCCACTCTTCTTATAGAATTATATTCTTTTCCATCTAGAGTATAATTTGTTCCTAATCCTTGTTCTGCTGCAATATTAAATTTTCTACTAGAAGGAGTGGAATTAATATCTCTACTAGAGCTTAATAAAAGCATATTATCATCCATAGTAGAGAAACCAAATATAACATTTTTTGGGTTAGCCATTGATAAATTATTATTTCCAATTAGACTGCAACAATTTCCATGTGACCTTATGGTTGGTGAGTTCCAATATTCTTTATAATTGTCCTTCGTTTCAAAATCACTTTGATATGCTCCAATTGCAGTTACTATCATTTTAAAATCTGTTCCTGCATCAAACATCTTAACACCATCATAAAGAGTATAGGTATCTCTACATTTAAATACACTCATATTCAAATTTTGGGCAAATAGTTTTCGCATTTCATTCTCAAAAGTTACAGTTCTCATAAAATTAGGAACCACTTTCTTTTGTTTAGAAAATTGATTGTATACATCAATCAATACATTAACATTATTTTCACCAATTATATCTAACATTGCTTTGTACATTTCAAATAAATCAATATTTTCTTGATTTATTTGTATTCCCTTTATATTATATCTTTGACACAAAGCTTGTGCACTTCTTAAATCAATTCCATAAGCTTTTAACAATAATGCATTTTTCATTCTGTTAATGTCTTTTGTCTCTTTAGATTGTTCATTTTGTATAATATTATCAATAGAAGTTTGAAATATGCCATTTTCTTTTGTAAAATCCCTTAATTCTTCTAAATTACTAACATTCCATACTAGATTTGTAGTATACAAATACAATAAATTATCTATTTCTTCAACTGAAAGTTCATTTCCATTTTTAATACTTTCTATAATCGAACTTTCAAGTTGCTCATATCTGTAATATTTATTTTTCCAGCTAGTATATGGAGTTATTGTTCCCATTCTGTTCAATAATGCTGTTATATAAGGCACTTTGTAGTCTGCATTTTCACTAATTCTTTGGTACATTAATTTAAATAATTCTAAACTTTCATCTGATAATGAGAGTAATTGTTCTTGAACATCTCCGTTAGTAACAATCATATCCAAAATGTCGCTTAAAAAACTATATTTTGGTAGTAATACTCGAATATCTATCGTTTCATTTAAATCAGCATTATTTTGTAATAAACTATTATATTTTGCTTTTGTTTCATCATCTAATTGTAATGAAAATATTAATTCATTAACTTTTTTAAAATTATTTGCATATTGTGCAATATGAATTTTATCATAAATATCTGGAATTTCACTTAAATATTTCTCTATATCTTTGTAAACACTTGCTTGGACACCATAATACTCTTCAATACTTTCTTCACCACTATTAATCATTGCTCTCTTTATATCATTTAGTAAATCTTGGTTCATATTTAATATCTCTCTTTCTTACAAACGTTATTAAACTCGAATGTTTGTCTTTGATATGCTTTGACTATTTTATTATACTATTTATATATTTTTTTGTCTATTCTTAAAGTAAATAATATTTTATATCTAAATCAATATGCAAATTCAAATTTTCTTCAGTTGGTAATGTTTCTATTCATGTTCCTTCTCCCATTTTTTATTTTAGAATAATTTTTTTGTAACAAAAAAAATACCATCCTTTTTTAGAATGATATTTGTATCTTCTGTTCAAACCTTTAAAAGTTCGAACAGAAACGTCGTTGGTAGCGATGATGTGATTCGAACACATGACCCTTCGGGTATGAACCGAATGCTCTAGCCAACTGAGCTACATCGCCATATTGCGTTATTTATTATACTTGTAGTTTTCCATTTTGTCAAGAAGAAAATACAAGAAATTAAAAATTTCTTGTATTTTTTATTCTCTCTCTCTTCCCTCTTCTTTTTCTTCTTTTTTTGCTACACGTCCTGACTCTTCGTTTGTTGTTATTTTATCACTTTTTCTAACTTTATTCTCTTTTGTCTCATTTTTAGAAGATTTTTTATTCAACATTTTTTCTAATTCAGCTTGCCTTTTCAAAGATTCTTTAAATTCTTTTTCTAAACCACTTATCAATTTAAAATCTTTTTTTTCATCCATAGAACTATGGAGTTGTTCAATTACTGTTTGATTTTCATTTCCTGCATCCCAAAAAAGTCTTCTAAACAATCCTTTCTCTTTTTTTCTTTCTAATATTTTTTCTCTCATTTTCTTTTACTTAAACTCTTTGTCTAAGTGTTCACCTCTTTCTCTTTTATATAAAAATACTATAGATTATTATAACATATATTTATTTTTATGTCAAATGTTTATTGCTTTAAATTTATACAACTACTCAAACAAATCTTCTTCTTTTATTTGCCTTTCTTTTATAAAAAAATCTCTTAATATATTAGCACTTCTTCTTGATGCTAATTTTAAATATTGATCATAATCTATTTGATTATTTCCATTTGGTGAATCGGAAATACTTCTTATAACTATAAAAGGTTTTTCATTTAATTTACAAACTTGTGCTAGTGCAGCCCCTTCCATTTCTACACAATCAGCTTTAAATCTTGATGCAATTTTATCTTTCATAGCTACTTCTGTACAAAATATATCTCCAGTAGCCACTGTTCCTATTTTTATAGTATAGTTTTTTTTGTCCATGTTATCTACTGCTTTTGTAAATTTATTAACTAATATACTATCACTTCTAATTTCATTTCCTATACCTGGAATATACCCCTTACTATGTCCAAATGCTGTAAGATCAAAATCATGTTGTACTACTCTATTTCCTATAACTATATCACCTATATTAAGTGTATAAACTAACGATCCTGCAACTCCAACATTTATAATATAATCAATATCAAATTTGTCTATTAGTATTTGCGTTGTTCTTGCTACATTAACTTTACCTACACCACTTCTTGTTACTATACAGTCTATTGTTTGAATTTTTCCTATGCTTAATTCTATTCCATTTATAGTTTGTAAAGTAATTTCCTCATCCATTATTTTTTTTACTGCTTCTAATTCTTCTTGTTCTGCCGTAATTATACCTACATATTTCATATCTATCACACTCTCTATTTTTATTTTATTAGCTTAATTATATATTATTTCTTATACTAATACAACTTTTTTATCAAACAATTTATTATGTTGTATATAAGTTGACAAATAAGGAAAAAGTATATATACTATAGTCTGAAAATTTATAAATATAGAGAGGTTTTTTAATGAAAGAGAATATTTACAGAACTCACAGATGTGATGAAATATGTTTAGAGGATGTAGGAAAAAAAGTTAGAATATCAGGATTTGTTCAAACAATCCGTGATTTAGGCGGACTTGTTTTTCTTGATATACGTGATATGTATGGAATCACTCAAGTTGTTACTTCTGGAAAACCAGAAGATGTTGATTTTGCTTCACATATACCAATCGAATCAAGTGTAACAGTTTATGGTGAAGTTCGCAAAAGAGATGAAGAAACAGTTAATCCAAAACTAAAAACAGGTCTTGTTGAAATAGGTATTGAAGAAATTAAAATATTGGGTAAAAGAACAAAAAATTTACCTTTTGAAGTAAATACAAATCAAGATGTTCGTGAAGATTTAAGACTTCAATATAGATTTCTAGATTTAAGAAGTGATAAATTAAAAAATAACTTAATTTTAAGAGCTAACGTTTTTCAATATCTAAGAAACCAAATGATAGAGCAAGGATTTTTAGAAGTTCATACTCCTATCTTAACTAATTCTTCTCCAGAAGGTGCAAGAGATTACCTAGTACCCAGTAGAGTTCATCCTGGTAAATTCTATGCCCTACCTCAAGCTCCACAGCAATTTAAACAATTGTTAATGGTTTCTGGTATAGATAAATATTTTCAATTAGCTCCATGTTTTAGAGATGAAGATTCTAGAGCAGATAGAACGCCTGGAGAATTCTATCAATTAGATGTTGAAATGTCTTATGCAACTCAGGAAGATGTTTTTAATGCAATTGAACCAGTTATGTATAATACATTTAAGAAATTCTCTAATAAAAAGATAGCTAACTACCCTTTCCCAAAAATTTCTTATAAGGAAGCTATGTTAAAATATGGTTCTGATAAACCTGATTTAAGAAACCCATTAATTATAGTTGATGTAACAGATGTATTTGAAGAAAAATGTAGCTTAAATGCTTTTAAAGGTAAAACTGTTAGAATTATTTCTACTCATGATGTTAAAGATCAACCAAGAAGTTTCTTTGATGGAATGACAGATTATGCAATTAAAGAATTAAAAGCTAAAGGTTTGGCATGGTTACGTATATTGGACGATGGAACTTTACAAGGACCAATTGCTAAATTTATTCCAGATGATGCAAAAGAAATTATGCTTGAAAGAACAGATTCTAAACCTGGTGATTGCTTATTCTTCATTGCTGAAGTTCCAGGTATTGTTGAAACTTTAGCTGGTGAAGTTAGAAGTGAACTAGGTAGAAGATTAAATCTCATTGATGAAAATGTATTTGAATTTTGTTGGGTTGTTGATTTCCCAATGTTTGAATTAGATGATAGAGGAAATGTTACATTTAGTCATAACCCATTTTCTATGCCTCAAGGAGGTCTAGAAGCTTTAGAAAATGAAAATCCATTAGATATTCTAGCATATCAATATGACATTGTTTGTAATGGAATTGAACTTTCTTCTGGAGCTGTTCGCAACCATGATATTAATATAATGTTAAAAGCATTTGATATGGCTGGTTACACAGAAGATGAAGTTAAAACTAAATTTGGTGCTCTATATAATGCATTCCAATATGGTGCCCCTCCTCATGCTGGTGTTGCTCCAGGAATAGATAGAATGTTAATGTTACTATCTGATTCAGAATCAATTCGTGAGGTAATTGCATTCCCTCTAAATAGTAAAGCTGAAGACTTAATGATGAGTTCACCAAGTGTGATTAAAAATGAACAATTACGTGATGTTCATATTAAATTAGATATAAATAAAAATAAATAAATAAATAAAATTTTCAAGAATTTTGCTGTCGCAACTAAAAGTTGCTCCAAACTGCGCAATTCTTGAAAATTTTTTTATTTATTTTTTATTTTATCACTTTTGTCTAAAATCGAGTAGAGTAGAAAATTTATTAAAAGTCCGAAAAAGAGACTTCCTAAGAAGCCTCTTTTTCTATGAATTCATAATATTTATATGTTCTTATACCTTTTTTATTTTTTGTTTACTAAATCTTTTAATGCTTTTCCAGCTTTAAAAACTGGAGCTTTTGATGCAGGTATTTTGATTTCTTCTTTAGTTTGTGGGTTTCTACCTTTTCTAGCTGCTCTTTTTCTTACTTCAAAAGATCCAAATCCAACTAATTGAACTTTTTCACCTTTTACTAAAGATTTTGTTACAACATCAACAAAAGCGTTTACTGATGATTCAGCTGCTTTTTTTGTGTCTCCTGTTTGTGCAGCTATGGCTGCGATTAATTCAGCTTTGTTCATTTAAACTACCTCCTATAGATTTTCATTAGTAGATTGTAGCACAAGCTACTTTCTACTAATTAATAATATTCTTCTTTTTTTGCTAAAATCCTTCTTTTTCAGCGAATTTTTTAATATATTTTTAATTTTTCTAGGATTTTACAAAACTTTGTACCATAAGGTATCATATATATTTCTTCTTTTGTGAATATTTTTAAGACAATAACTGCAATCACATAAATAATTACAGCTACTATTATTGCTATTATTGTAGCCATACTTCCTGCAATTATACCTTTTAATACAGAATAAATAAAATATGAACAAATTCCCATAATTGCTGTTGCTAACGCAGGCTTTAAAATAAATTTGCTAAACGTTAAATTTAATTTTATATTCTTTATAACAGCTATAATAGAAATTGTAAATGCAATTCCATGGCATACTACCGATGCTATAGCAGCTCCATTTATTCCTATCCAAGGAATTGGCACTAATACTAAATTTAAAATTAACTTTGCAAGCACCCCTATTCCTAAAGCTACTGTTGGAGTCTTTAGTTTTCCATACCCCTGTAGTACTCCATTTATAGTTTGATCCAATATAGTAAAAATTATTGTCAGAGCACTTATTTGCAATACTAGTGCACCTTCATTCGCATTTGGAAATAGCAAAGTTAAAATTTGTTGAGCAAATATAATCATTCCTACTGTACAAGGTAATCCAATTAACATTGATGTTAATAATGAAAATGAAGTTCTTTTTTCAATTGTCTTTTTATCTTTTTTAGCTTTGGCTGCTGATATTGCAGGTACCAATGCTGTAGCAAATGCTACATTAATTGATAATGGTAAACTTGTTAATGTGTCTACTTTCCATCCTAAAATCCCATACTGTGCTGTTGCTTCTGTTTCTGTCATAAATCCTTTTAAACTTCTAACTACTGTAAATGAATCTATATTTTTATTAAGTGAAGACATTATTGCTGTTAATGCAATTGGTATTGATACTAATAATATTTTCTTTACAATATCTTTAACTCTTTCATATTTATAATTATTTGTACTTTTAATTTCTTGTGCAACTTCTTTTCTTATTGTTCTATAATATAAGAATAAATATCCAAATCCTAAAAATGTTGATAGTGCTGTTGCTAAGTTTGCTCCTGCTGCCATCCATTCTGTAGATGTATGTGAAATAATTGCAATTATTTCTACTATTATTACTGTTAAAAGTGTTTTAAATATTTGCTCTAAAGTTTGAGATCTTGCCGTTACTGTTAATGTCTGCCTTCCATTAAAATATCCTCTCATTACAGAAGCTATAGCGACGAAAAATACTGCTGGTGACAGAGCCACTAATGTCATTTCTGCTTCTGGAACTTGTAACCATTGGTTTGCAATTGCATTAGCTCCTATAAATAATAATAAACTTCCTATCAAACCAATTACAGCAAAAGTTGCAAAAGCTATTTTAAAAATTCTACTAGCACCTTTATGATCCCCTAAAGCTATTCTTTCAGATACTAATTTTGAAATTGCATTTGGTACTCCTATTGAAGAAATCGTAAGTAATAAAGCATAAATTTGATAAGCCCCTGCAGTTATTCCATTTCCTATATCTCCAAAACCTTCTCTGTTTGTTAAGTAAATTGTATATACTAATCCTAGTACTTTGATTAACATTTGTGAAAACATTATAGTCATTACACCTTGCATAAATCCTTCTTTTGCCCTAGACTTCTTAGCTTTAACTTTCTCTTTTGGCATTCAACCACTCCCTATTTATGTTTTTTATTTATTTTACATATTTAATTTTACTTCTATATTATAAATTTAATTACTTTTTTTATCAATACTTTTAGAAAATTTCGCTATTTTTCTTGACTTTTTCAGCATTTTATAATAAAATAGATAAGCATTATGTTAGAATATGATTCAAATATGAAATTTCTCCCCGGTGATTTCTATTTGATTTATATATAAATTTAGAAATAGGAGGGTATTTATTACCATGAATAATACTACATATAGCGTAAAAAAAGGCGAAATTGAAAGTAAATGGTATATAATCGATGCAGCTAATAAACCTCTAGGTAGAGTTGCAACAGAAGCTGCTAAATTATTAAGAGGAAAACACAAACCAACTTTCACACCAAATTTAGATACAGGTGATCATGTTATCATCATTAATTGTAAAGATGTTGTTTTAACAGGAAACAAATTAAATCAAAAAATGTATAGACATCACTCAGGTTACATTGGAGGATTAAAAGAAACTCCTGCAAAAGTAATGCTTGAAAAAAATCCAGAAAGAGCTATGACATTAGCTATAAAAGGAATGTTACCTCATAACTCTTTAGGAAGACAAAGTCTTAAAAAATTAAGAGTATATGCTGGTGCTGAACATGAAAATCAAGCACAAAAACCAGAAGTATGGGAGGTAAAATAATATGGCTAAGAAATCAGATAAAATAGTTTTCTATGGTACAGGTAGAAGAAAAAGCTCTATAGCAAGAGTTAGAATCATGGAAGGTACAGGAAAAATAACAATAAATAATACAGATATCGAAGATTACTTTGGAATGGAAACATTAAAAGTTATAGTAAGACAACCATTTTCAGTTACAAATACATCTGGAAAATATGATGTTATTTGCTCTGTAAAAGGTGGAGGATTCACAGGTCAAGCAGGTGCTGTTAGACATGGTATTGCTAGAGCTCTAAATGAAGCAAATATTGAATATAGACCAGTTTTAAAACAAAACGGATTCTTAACAAGAGATTCTCGTATGAAAGAAAGAAAAAAATACGGTCTTAAAAAAGCTCGTAAAGCACCTCAATTTAGCAAGCGTTAAACTATACCAAAACGGAAGATTTACTCTTCCGTTTTTTTGATATAATCATTATCAAATTTGACATTTTATGTAAATAATGTTATAATTATAGTGTTTAAGCTCTTTAACGGAAATCAAATGAGGTAAATTTATGAATAGACAAAATTTAGAATACATAGCTGAAAAAATTAAAATTAAAAAAGGCGTACCGATTATTGTTAATGAGACCAAAATCAATCTACCTAATCAAATAACCTTCCTTTTAAGAGGAGGTTATAAAAAAAATTTTCAAATAATAGGCGATATGGTATATGAAGATTCAAAACCGTATATTGCAGTTTCAAATTTAATATAATTGAAAATTTCGTTAAAGAGATTTGTATGTTTAGAAAGAGGAAATCCTTTATTTGGTTTCCTCTTTATTTTATTGAAGCGTATTCATTCCTGCCTCTTTTTCATCCACACCATTAAAATCATAAAATGTTTCTGGAATATTTCCTAAAATAACATTCTCTACAAGTAAAACTTGATTTGTTATTGTACTTTCAATGTTATTAAAAGGTGTTAATACAACAGTTCCACATTCTACTTGCAAGTATACTCTATGTAAAGTCTGATTTATGCCCTGTGTTTTAAATTCACTTTTTAAATCAGTTTCTACATTTCCTATTGTAGAAATTTTAATTTTTATTCTTGGTCCACTTCCTGCTAAAATTTTTGAACCTGTAAATGCACCTAGTGCAATCTCTATATTTTCTTTTCCTTTATTGTCCATTTCTTCTTGAATTTTAACTGCAATACTTGATGTAATTTCATTTATCGTAATCATATTTGATTTAATCATCTTTATATTTCCATCATTATCTTTCTCAATTTCAAACATATTATCATATGAATAATTTTTCATAACATTTGTTGCCTGCTCATTTGAAATTGTTGTTGCTATAGATTTTGCTTTTTCTTCGCACAAGTTTTTAAAAACAGGATATATTGCCTTTATTCCAATCTTTATAACCAAAATACATATTATGATTATAATCAATATATATATTGATTTTTTAATTTTTATTACTTTACTTTTTGCTGGAATTCGTATCCTGTGCCTTGTATAAATTTTATCCATTTTTAATAATTGGAACCTTATTATCTAATTGCCCTATATTGTTAGGATAAAATCTTGGTATAAATATTTTTTGACCTATATTTATTTTATTTTCATCTTCTATTTTATTTACTTTGACTATATCTTCAACTGTACTTCCAAATCTTTTAGCTATTTTCCATAATGTATCTCCTTGTTTAACAATATATATAATCACACTATATTCTTGAATCTGTCTTGTTCCCTTTTCTTCAATGTTATCAATTACTTGAAGTGTTGTATTTTTCTCTATTCCTATTGAAAACATTAAATCTATATTGCAACTAACCTCATTACTTGATTGAATTATATATTCTTGTTCACCTATTTCTAATTCAACATTTGTAGATACACTATCTCCCTCTTCCAATATATTTGTTGCAAAATCAAATGAAATTTTCTTTTCTTTTATTTCAACTTCATTATTTATATTATTTAACAATATAAATTTTAAATTCATTTCACATTCATACTTTAAATCTGTTTTTCTTATATTTTCATTTATAATTATAGTAGTTGCTTCAACATCTAAAATTTTCTTATTTTCCATTTGCTCAATATTTATTTTCTCTCTAATTTGGTTTTTCTCTTTTATTACCTTTTTCATAGAAATAGTATTTATTTGTTTTGTATTAATATCTATATTTTCATATGGACTATACAAATCTTTTACAATGCTTATTTGTTTTGTTTCATAAGCCTGACAATTAATTTCTGTTTCTAATTCTACATAAACTGAATGTTCGTCTACATTATTTGGTTTTATTATTAAATTTTTTATTTCATAATTAACATCACAAATGCTATTTTCATTTACATTTTGAATATCTACAAAACCAACTATTGGAACTTTTCCTACTACTAACTTTATATCATTTTCTTCTGTTAAATATAAAATTTTGACTTCCGCTTCTGTTTTTGCTAGCACCTTATTATAGCTTATTTTTGTATCTTTTTCTAACAAAGTTATATTAGCTTTTAGTATTTCTGCTAGATTATCGTTTACATCAATTTGTATTGCTTCTTTTCCATAGACTTTTGTATTTCCACTACCAATCAAAGAATTTACTTGAATTGTGTCATTTAAAATTTGTAAGTTATTTCCTCCTATTATCTCCCCTACTACTTCTAATTCTTCTTCTTGATATATTTGAATTTTTATTTCCAAAGCTACCCTTAAATTAATTTTTCTTTCGTTTATTATTTTACACTCTATAGAATTTACTTTTGTATCTAATTTAATATTAGATCCCTCTATTGATTGTTTAACCTCTAATACTTCTGAAAAGTCTAAACTAGTATTTATTCCCCTTGTTTCTGTTTGTTCTCCGTCAGCTGAATACATTATATATGTATTTATATTTCCATCTATTCTTATCTTTCCTTCCATTGCTTCTTTTCTATATATAGTAGGTATTCCACTTAAGCTAATTGGGTTTATAATATCAGGCTTTGCATCTGGTATTATCATATCTCCTTCAACAAAAATAATTTCCTTTCTCTCAACTATTTTTCTATTAATATTTATTTTTTGTCTTGTTGTCTCTATCAATTTGTTTTACCTCCTTTTTCTTCTTTTTACTATATATATTATTTTAAAAAGCTATTTATACCAAAAAAAAAGAAGGAGTTAACTCCTTCTCTAATTTATAACATATCTTTTTTCTTTTTCTTTTCTATTAATGGTGGTATTAAAGGACTATATGAATTTCCATCAAAAATGTCAACTTCAACAGTTCTTGTTAGTACATCTGTATAGCTATATGTTACGTTGCTATTATTCTCATCAAATTTAACTATAAATAAATTTGGATAAGCTTTTTCTAAAGTAGCTTCTTTCTCAAAGGATCTACTTCTTCCCAATGATCCCTTTACTATTATCTTTTGTCCTATCTTTTCCTTAATATCTGTCTTTAAATTTGCAATGTCCGCTGCACAAATCATACTATTATCACCTACTCCCTTATTATGACTTAAGTATAGCATTTTTGGCGTAAAAAGTCAAAAAAAGTAGGTTTGAGTTATATTGCTGTATTTCAGTATTTTCAGTACATTTGTCTATTTTAATGCGGTTTGTTACATTTGTATTACAGTTGTGTTACAAAAATGTTACATTTTTATTTTTGTATCATTTTTCCATAAGATCCTATTCCTCCTACTCCCTTTTTTCCATCTTTTAATTTTACTACTATATCATTTATAGTAATATATTTATCTTTATTTGTACATGCTATTTCATTTGCTACAATTAAAGGATCAGTATAATCTATTAAAATACGTCCTGGTGATGAAGCAAAATTTGCACCTGCTCCGAATTAATCCTTCATAATAACTTTGACATGCTCCTGCAAATATCGCTAATTTTCTTTCTGTTTGATATCTTCTTGCTCTTTTAACTGATTCTATAAAATATTTTGAGTTTTTATAATTATTAATGTTATTGAATTCTCTATTCTTTCTAAACATTTTATCATGACCGTGTTATTACTAATATGTCAGGCTTATATACAATTAATAAATCTTTTACTAAATATGGTTGCCTGTATTCTGGTATATTTTTAACAATAAAATTAAGTCCTAATTTTTTATAAAAAATAAATGATTTTTGACTATATTTTCTATCTCCATCTAAATGCAATATTTTTCCTGTTTTACACATTTTATCACCTCAAACATATTGAGCTATAGTATAATATGACATTTTTCGTATCAATGTGACAAAATGCATTTTTGTCTATCTAGTCGGATTTAATATCTTAAATTTTTGACCTGGAAATATTAGATTTGGGTTTGGTATATTATTTATTGTTGCTATCTCTTGAACAGTAGTTCCATATCTTCTTGCAATTTGACTCAAAGTATTTCCTCTTTGAACTGTATAAACTATATATCCAGGACCACCTGTTTGACTACCTTCTACATTTGAATTAGTTATTATTCTAAGTATTTGGCCTGGAAATATTAAATTTGGATTTGGTATATTATTTATTGTTGCTATCTCTTGAACAGTAGTTCCATATCTTCTTGCAATCTGATATAATGTATCTCCACTCTGAACAATATATTGAATTGTTTGAGTATTATATGTTCCTGTTGGATTATCTGTATTAGGAATTTCTGAAACTTCTCCTATAAATATATCCTCTGTAAAAATATTTCTGTCCGTATATCCATTTATTCCTGGAATAATTCCCATATCTGTATATTGAACTCCTATCCATTGATTCCAATTAGTATTTACATTTTCTAAATTGTTATAATCTCCATAGAATGCCAACCATAATTCATAGTTTTCAGCTATTCCTGCATTAAATGTGTTTTGTGCATTACTTAAATCACTATAAACTATCACAGGTTTTCCTGTAAGTCTTGCTACATTTTCTAAAAATACATTTGCTATTTCATTTATTTGTTCTACTCCTAAGCCTCCAAAACTCTCATAATCCATTGCTAATTTACAATCTGGCATTTTCCCTGAAATCACTGAAGCAAAAAATCTAGCTTCTTCAATTGCTCCTTGAGTTGTCGTCGCTGTTAAATAATGATAAAATCCTACTTTTAACCCATTTGCCTTTGCATTCTCATAGTTTATATCAAAATATGGATCTTCAAAATTTGTTCCTTGGCTTGCCTTCATATATACAACTTGTATTCCAGATGCTGCAACCCTACTATAATCTATATATCCTTGCCAATCACTCACATCTATTCCTTCGTATCTTGATCCTGCACTAGGTGTTATTGCATATGTATTTATTGTAGTAATAAATATAGCTAACAATACAATTATTAGCATACAACTTATCTTTCTTACCATATACTCCTCCTTTTATATATTTTATATATAGTATTCATATATTTTTTATTTGTTAAAGATAAAATTTTATATGTTCTATTACTTTCCTATTTCGAATACAATTAAACAAAACTAAAAGTATTCTAAATGGAGGCTATCTTTATGAGAGGAGTATCAATAGAAGAACGTGCAATTAGATTAGCACATTATATTATAGATTCAAAAGACACAGTGCGAGGAGCAGCAAAAAAGTTCCGGTATTAGCAAAAGTACAGTACACAAAGATGTCTCTGAAAGACTTAGAAAAATAAATCCTGCTTTAGCTAATGAAGTAAGAGTTATTTTAGATAAAAACAAGGCTGAAAGACATATTCGAGGAGGAATGGCAACTAAATTAAAATATAGTCATTTAAAAAAGTAAAAGACCGTAACAGTTTCTCTGTTACGATCTTTATAATTAGAAGAAGTTTATTTGCCTCTTCATAAAATCACAAAACAAATATTTTATTTAAAATTTTCCTTTGTAAACTCTAAAAGACTCACTTTCAACTCTTTTCCTTATTTCATCAAAGGTTTGAGTTCGTACAAACTTACCATCAACAAAAACATCTTTAAGTTGGTTGCCTTCAAGTTTTTTGATTGTTATAGGTGTTTGTTTATCAACAACTTCATAATCTCCGTTCTTAAAGATTACACCAACTATTCCCTTTTGCGATTTTTTGAACTTATCTGAATCTGTTGCAGGATCTTTATAAATTGCTTTAAATTTTCCATTAACAATTTCAGCTGTCCCTTTAAGTGCAAATCCAAGAGAATCTCTCGTCATATATTGATATGTATATGAGCCAATACCTAATCCTACACTTACAGTAACAAAACCCTTTGCCATTAAACCTTCACAAATCGCTTGTGCTCTTTCAGGAGTAATAGAATCTCCATATACAGAACCAATATGAGAATTTAGTTCAATGAAACCTTTTTCGTTTTTTGTTCCCCCAAAAATTTCATAAAGACGTTGAACTAAACCTTTTTTTGCAGTTTCTGCAAATCCCTTCAGTTTAGAATCTATATTGTCTTCATTAACATTTTTGTCTCCGCAGATTATTTTAACAGGGTCACCCGAATCAGGTCTAATATTAACTTTTCCATCACGATTCATGATTGCTTTCTTAACTTCTGGATCTGTTAATACATTATCGACAAGATTCCATAAATTATATGTATCTGAAACAATTGTTACTGTACCACTCGGATACACTCTTGTAACTAACTGCAATAAGGCATTCTTTTCATCACGTCCATATGATTCCATAACAGAATGCTCTGTTGAAGGAGCATATGCAATAACATCTGGTTTAGCATTATAATATGCCATTAGATAGTTTCTTGCAGGAACTGTTGCAGAACCAGCAAAACTTAGAAGATGTCCTGGTGTAGATCTATATGCAGCTTCTGGACTACCCATACCTCTCATTGAGAAATCTCCACCTTGATTAAATACCCTATTTGGTTGATTACATCCAGTAAGTTCAGCATAATGTGTAAGTATACGCTTATATTTATCAGCAATTGTAGCATCAGTCATTGGTTGCCAAATCAAACAAGATAACGGTGTTTCCAAATATCCCGGAACCCAGAAGAATTCTGGTATAGTATTTTCTATTGTAAACATTGGAACACCAATTGGAACAAATGAACCTTCTTCAAGAGCCTTAATCCTTATGGGTAAGTATCCTAATTTATGAAGAGCCTCAAAATGAGAATAATCATAATTTTCTACCATACCTGGATTTGTAACTCCAAAAGTACCACTCAAACTTTCTTTAATTTCTTCTAATACAACATCAAGTGGTCTTTCAAAGAAACCTTTTTGCCATTTCCAATATAATGTTGCCAAAGCACCTTGTAATCCAAAGAACACCGCATGATCAACATTATCAATTCTAGATTTTCTAGGTGTCCATGTTTCATATGTCCACTCTAGTCCTTCTGGATACTGATCCTTATGACAGAATTTATAACCATCAGTTAATACAGCAGGATTTTCAATCATTTCATTAAACATTGTAGGATTGTAGTTCATTTCTTCCTCCTTAATCCTATTTAGAATACTTTTCTACATCTACATCCATAAATTTAATTTTTGAATGTTCTTTATCCATAATAGATGTACTTGTATACACTTTTTTAATTGGAGAATCTTCTTTAAGTAACGAGCCATCAAATATTGTTTCTTCACAATGTGAAATAATTAAATATATATCACTTGCACCTAAAGATTTCAAAATTGAAGCAGCCCATGCAAAAGTTCCTCCTCTAGAACATAGGTCATCAATAATGATACATTTTGCACCAGGATTAACCTTTCCTTCCTTCAAAAACATATCTTCTATAACTCCTGTGTAAGGATTTCGTGTCTTCTGCATTACACAAACATTTGAATAACCACTATCAGCATATCTTGCTGCTGCTCCTTTGTCTGGAAAAATAATATGATCATTTTCTGAAAATCCAATTTCTTCTTGTACTAAAGGTAACCAATCCTTTACAGGATATATATCAGTAGCTCTTTCAAGAAGTTCCATTGTTTTTTCAGAATGAGGTTCCATTACAACTACTTTTTTAAAATTAAGCCAATTGATGAATTGAGCTACATATTGAAGAGTAAATAGGTCTCCTTCAATTTTTCTGTCCATTCTACTATAAGGCATATACCATATATATAACGTGCAAGGTACACCTTCTTCATCAATACGTTTTTTCACAAACATTAATTCCATTAAATCTCTGTCATCAGTAAACTTGAATTCTAAGATGTTTTCATTTTCTGATATTAAATTTTCAAAGTCCTTTACTTTCATTTCCTTATTAGGAAAAAATTCACGACTAATAGGTTTATTATTTAGTCTAACCATTTTAAGTCTCCTATTATATTCAATATTTGTTTTATTGTTCTTAAAGATATTAATCTTTTGGTATAAAACATAAAACATTGCATCTATTATAACATGATTTACATAATTTTGCAACAATGCTTTTCTTTTTTGTTGACGTAAAATTTAAATCATGTTATAATTTTAGTTAATAATTTTTGTTAAGTACCAATAATTTTGATACTACGAATATTAGTCAAATAATAATGTAGCTTAAATTCAAAAGATAAGGAGATTATATATGATTAATTATGGTTTTGTAAAATGTGGTATAGCAAATTTTAATAGTGGCCTTTCTAATCCACTATCAGCCACACAAAAAATTAAAGACCTAGTAATTAAGGCAGATTCTCAAAAAGTTAAATTATTAGTTCTACCTGAACTATGTTTAACAGGATATACTTGTCAGGATTTTTTTGGGTATTCTCAACTATTAGATCAATGTATGGATTGCTTAAAAGATCTTATGAATTTTTCTAAAAAATACGATACTATTTTTGTTGTTGGGGCTCCTATTAATTTTTCTGATACATTATATAACTGTGCTATTGTTATTCATCGAGGTAAAATTCATGGAGTAGTTCCTAAACAATATATTCCAAACTATTGTGAATTTTATGAAAAAAGATGGTTTACACCATATACAGATAATTCCATAACTTCTATTAAACTATTTGGTGAAGACATTCCCTTTGGAAATATAATTTTCTCATCATCTATCGGATATAAGTTTGGAATAGAAATCTGTGAAGATCTTTGGTCTGTTATTCCACCAAGCTCTTTTCTAACTTTAGCAGGTGCTAATATTATTGCAAACTTGTCATCTAGCAATGAGTTAGTTGGTAAAAATGAATACAGAAAAGAACTTATTAAAACACAAAGTTCTAGGACTATTTCAGCATATTTGTATACTTCTACTGGATTTGCTGAATCTACAAGTGATTTAGTATTTGGTGGCAGTGGTTATGCATATGAAAATGGTAAAGAACTAGCTTCTTTAGATCGTTATAAAATAGATGATCAAATTGAGATTTTTGATATTGATATTGATGCTTTAAAGAATGAAAGACTTTGCAATAAAACTTTTGCTGATAGTAAAAAAAATTTAAGTGTTTCTTATAAGGAAGTATTCATTTCTCAAATTGGAATACATGAACCAAATTACAAACTTTCAAGAAGTATTAATAATCATCCTTTTGTTCCTCCATTAGATAATGATACTAGAAACAAAGTTTGTAAAGAAATTATTTCTATTCAATCAACAGCATTAGCTAAAAGACTTTCTGCTATAAATAATTCAAAGGTTACAATTGGTATTTCTGGTGGTTTAGATTCAACATTAGCATTACTTGTTTGCCACAATGCTTTTAGAAAATTAAACCTTGATGTCTCAGGTATTTTAGCAATAACAATGCCAGGATTTGGTACAACAGATCGTACTTACAATAATGCTGTTAATCTATGTAAGGAATTAGGTGTAACTCTAATGGAAATTCCAATTAAAAATGCTTGTATGCAACATTTTAAAGATATTGGTCATGATCCATCTATTCACGACATAAGTTATGAAAATACTCAAGCGAGGGAAAGAACTCAAATTCTTATGGATATTGCTAACAAACATCACGGAATTTTAGTTGGCACTGGTGATTTATCTGAGCTAGTTTTAGGTTGGTGTACTTATAATGGAGATCATATGAGTATGTATGGTGTTAACTGCTCTATTCCAAAAACTCTTGTACGATATCTTATTGAATGGTTCGCTATCGAAGTTGCTGATGAAAAGCCAAAACTTAGAGAACTTTTATTGGATATTATAAACACTCCAATAAGTCCTGAATTACTTCCTACTGATGGAAAAACAATGGTCCAAAAAACAGAAAACACAGTCGGTCCATATGAAATCATAGATTTCTTTATATATAACCACTTGAGGAAAAAATTTTCTCGAGATAAAATTATATATTTAGCGAAAATGGCTTTTGATGGAATATATACTGAAGAAGAAATTACTAAATATTTTGATGATTATATAAAAAGATTCTTTAGAAATCAGTTTAAGCGTAACTGTATTCCAGATGGTCCTAAAGTTGGTACAGTAAGCGTTTCACCACGAGGTGATTTAAGACTTCCATCTGATGCCGATTTATCAAACTGGCTATTATAAATTGACTAAAAGAAGCACATCTACTAAATAGACGTGCTCCTTTTTTATTCCCAAAAACAAATACTATATCTCATCTTATAAAATGTACTCGAATCACTTGATTCCAAAAGTCCATTTTCTGACACTAATCCTCCTATTATTGAATTTATTATAAGCATAAAGAATGTTATTATTATAGTAATTTTTAATATGTATTTTTTTATTTCTTTACTTTGTATTTTATTGACTATAATAAATAAAGTTAAATAACTTGCTATATTTAATAACCAAGCATAATCCATTGAGTATCTCTGTAATGTCCCTGCTACTGCAACATTGAATATACATAATATTAATCCTACAATAGTCATTAAACAAATATTATTATAAGCCTCTTTATCCACAATTTTTTTCTTTAACCCTATTAAAAATACTAATAAGAAATTTATAGGATTTAATATAAATAGTCCACATACTAACCTATATACATAATAGTATCCGAAAAAAGGTATTTGAGAATCATATTGATATTCAAAAAATGGAAATGTTCCTGTAACTTTTGGTAGGCTAATTAATTGAGTCAATACCCCAGTTGGTATACTCATTACCCTATTTTTTAAATTTCTCATATCATTTACTGTTAACTGATATTTGGCTCCGAACTCAAATATATTTTCAAACCTCACATAGTTATAAACCATTTGAAAAATCCCAAACAATATATATGGTATAGATACAGAAAGTATAAGTTTTGCAATATTTTTTCTTTCCTTTATATTCTTTATTAATATTTGTATAATCTTAGGTAAAAAGATTAATGAAACTATTAAATGGTTTGGTCTACAAGTTACGGCTGCAGCCAAACAAATCGAACTAAAAACTAAATATCTATATTTTATTTCTTCTTTTTGTATCGCTTTAAACATAAACCATATCCCTAATGATGAAAAGCAAACTGCTGAAGTTAATACAAATTCATATACATCTGGTCTTCTATTTACCCAAAAAATCAAACTTCCCGATATTGTACCAATTATTGCTAACACTAAATAATTGAAATTTAAATTTTTAAACCACTTTTTATATAATAATATTATTATCTTTGTTAATGCTATCATTGTAATCAAAGTAAAAATTAATATTCCAAATTTGGCTGATACAAACACATGAAATATTTTATCCCCCAAAAATGGTAACAATAAGAATGGTAATATTCCAAAATATGGATAATATTTATTATTATATAACGCTATATCCCATACATAATTTGTGTTACTCCTTTCAGTATTATCATATGGATTATCCAGTGACAATAATTTTTGCGTAGGAGCTTCTATTAAATTGATTTGTCCACTTCTTAATGCTCTATTTATTTTTTCATAAAGTGAACTATTGAAATCTGTACTATTTGAAATCCATATTGTAAATAATGCCATCATAGCTACTATAATACTTAATATGGTTACCTGAATAATATTATTTGAAGAATACGGCATTTTAAATATCTTGCCATTTAATAATTCATAAATTAATAAAGTTATAGTAACTAGGAATAAAACTCTAAGAATATTAAAGTTAAATGGTACATCTTCATTTATCTTTATATCTGAAACTGTTATCTGTGTATTATTGTCATTTGGATAAAATTCTATTTTTAACTTTTCACTTTTTCCAGATAAATAACAAGTTACATATTTACTTCTTTCAACATTATTAACTAATGTCTTTAAAGGTAACTCTCTATAATCTTTACTCGTTTCATCGGTATAATAAACTCTATAATCTAAAGCTTCCTCATCGTCCAATTCTATATCAAGTTTCAGTGTTCCAACCTCTGCTTCTATATTATTTACTTCTATATAGGAACCATTTCTATTAAGAATATAACTATTATTTTCATAATCTGCATTTTCAATTGTTAAATCATTAGTATTAAATGTCTTTTCAGTATATTCTTTAAATTTCAATCTAAAACTATTACAATTAAAAATATATACTTCTAAAGCTATTACTATTAAAATAATTCTTAATATACTTTTTATTTTACTCTTCATTTTATGTAATGCAAAGAATAGTATTATAAATACTATTGTTATTAGACCAAATGCTAACATATCATTTTCCTTCCTTGCTTTCATGATATTCTTTTTCAGTATTTACATTCCATATATTGTCTTTTGTTTTTACATTATTTTTTATATTATCTACTGTTTCAAAAGCTGTTGCCATAGAATGATCCATATTATTATATCTATGTTGTCCATTTCTACCAACACAATATAAATTATCAAATTTATTTAGATATTTTATTACTTTATCTATTTCTGAATATGTATCAAAATATGCTGGATAAGCCTTCTTAACTTTTTCTCGATGTGAATCTAGTACATCTTTCTTAGATATAATATCCATTTTTTCTAATTCATTTATTGCAAATTCAATGAATTCTTCGTCTGACATATTCCAATATTCATCATTTTCATCACAAAAATATTCTAATCCTATCCACACATTTTTTTCTGGATTTTTCACTAAATATGGCGACCAGTTATTAAATATTTGAATTCTTCCTATCTTTACATCTGGCTCTTGAACATATATCCAGCAATCTGGTACTATGTTACCCAATGTTTTTATATCTGTTTTATTTTCTAAGTTCAATTTTTTTACTAATAATCCTACTGTAATAAAATCTCTATATGGTAGCCCTTCTCCTATTCTTCTAACATTTTTAGGTACACTTTCTCCCTTAAGTCCTATAACTAAATCTTTTAATGGCATTGAAGAAATAAAAATATCACCTTTTATTTTTTTTATTTTTCCATCAACTTCACACTCTACTAATTGTATTCTATTTTTTTCAAATACTATATTTTTTACACTATGTCCTTTTTTTATTTCTCCACCTAATTTTTCAACTTCTGATGCCAGAGTTTCCCATAATTGACCTGGTCCATATTTTGGATACCAAAACTCTTCTATTAATGATGTTTCTACTTTTTGTTTTGATTTTTTTGTTTTAAAAACTTTAGAGAACATATCTTTTATAACTGCTCTTATTGACAAACCTTTTACTCTCTGTGCTCCCCAATCAGCTGAAATCTGAGAAGGATGTCTTCCCCATAGTTTCTCTGTATATTTTTCAAAAAACATTCCATATAATACTTTTCCGAATCTATTAATATAGAAATTTTCCAAAGAGTCTTCTTTCTTTTTTACAAATATAGTTTTTAAATAACTAAACCCAGCTTTTATGGTTCTAACAAATCCCATATTGGCAAATGTTTCTTTTTTCATACTAACTGGATAATCGAAAAATTTTTTCAAATAGTAAATTCTAGAAACTCTATTTCTTGTTAGCATTACTCTATCTTCTTTTTCTGGATTTGGTCCACCCTTTTTTAATGGCTTCTTTCTTTTTAGCTTTTTGTCATCGAAAGAATCCGCACCTTGTAGTGGCATTAAATTTTCCCAAAACTCCATTACTTTTTCATCTTTTGAAAAAAATCTATGCCCTCCAATATCCATCCTATTTCCATTATATCTAACAGTTTTAGATATTCCACCAATCTGATCTGACTCTTCTAATATTATTACTTTATACTTTTTGTCTTTATCTTTTAATAGTTCATATGCAGCAGTTAGTCCTGCTGGTCCAGCCCCAATTATTATTACTTTATCCATAAATTTCTCTCCTTTTATGTGAATTATTTTATCATAAGTAAAAAAAAAAATAAAGCTGTTTTACGCTTTATTTTCTAGTTCCAATAGTTTTTTCTTCACATCTATTCCTCCCGCATAACCTGTTAAACTCCCATCACTTCCTATCACTCTATGACAAGGTATAATTATTGATATAGGATTATGTCCAACAGCACCTCCTACAGCTTGTGCTGACATTTTTTTCTTATTATTTTGTTTTGCAATTTTTTTTGCTATTTCTCCATATGTCGTTGTTTTTCCATATGGAATCTCACAAAGTAATTTCCATACTCGTTTTCTAAAATCACTTCCTCCATATGGATTTAATTTTATTTCATTGATTTGCGGTTTTTCTCCTTTAAAATACCTATCTAACCATTTTCTAGCTTTTAGTAAAATAGGTAAATCTTTCTGTTCCATTTCTTCTTTAGAAATATTATCACAAAAATATTTCTGTCCTTTTATCCATATTCCTATGATGCTTTGTTCATCACTCACCACTGTTAACTCTCCTATTGGAGAGTTATAAATCATATAATAAAACATTTCTCATCCCTCATATATATAATACTAAAAAAGAAATAAAAATACAAACCTCTTTTTTATAGATGGTTATACTGTCAATAATTTAGGAAAATTTCACTAAAAAAGTATATAATTTTATTAGCGAAAATTTCACCTATGTATAATCTTGA
>CANQQF010000023.1 GCA_947625985.1 uncultured Clostridia bacterium
CTATCTTTATATTGGGGAGATAAAATTGTACTTTGGTATTCTAACATATCATAATCTTTTAATAGTGTGAATACTTTGCCATATTGAGCTGGATATCCTAAATCAACAAAGTCTATATCTAAAGTTGCTCTAGTTGTATATTCTCCAAGTATACAAGCACTGCCTCCAATTATATAAATATCAAAAGGCTCCAATTTAAATAGTTTTGTTACTTCTTCCATTTCATGAAGTGTTTGCAATAAATTTTCTTTTATCATCTTCAATCCCTCATTGCTATAATATTCTCAAATTTATTATATCACAGATATGTTAATTTTAAAATATTTAATTCATATTCAATTTTATATTTATGTACTATAAAGTTGTATGTTTAGCATTAAAAACAAATTCTTTTACTTTCTCTTTATCTTTCACACCTTTATCATTTTTACAACCGCTATTAACATCAACACCATAAGGTTGGGCTGATTTTATTGCTTGTTCAACATTATTAGGATTTAGTCCGCCAGCTAAAAATGTTGGTTTATCAAGTATTTGTATTAATTTTCTACTTTTGTTCCAATTGAGTGTTAATCCAGTTCCTCCAACTTGATTTGTTTCCAAATTAAAACTATCTAAAAGATAAAAATTTGCATATTTCATATTTTTATAATTAGTACATATCTTTCCATCGTTTGAAATATGTATTAAACGAACTAACTTAATTTCAGGTAGTGTTTTAACTATTTTTTCAACTTCACTTTCATCTATATCAGAATGTAATTGAATAACATTATTTCCTATATATTTTGTTAATTCAATTATTTCGTCTGCATTAGTTAAATGTGTTACTAATGATACATCACATTTACCATTTACATAGTTATTTATCTCTTTTGCTGTATCTTTATTAACAAAGTCGTTGCTTGTATGTTCTTGACCAACTAATATTCCAATAATATCAGCTCCAGCCTCTAAGCACATCTTTGCATCTTCTATACTTTTATTTGCACAAATTTTTACTTCCATTTTCCTATACCTTTCTATTTGCTTGTTCTTTTATACTATTTATATAAGTAATTATAAAACATATTTTGATATTAAAGAATTAATCATTCTAATATCAACATTTGATTTAAAATCAAATTGTAATATATGTCCATTACTGAAAGTTATTATTAATTCACTGTCTATATCTAAAACTCCTGCCGTTTCTATTCCATAATATTGAATCTTAGAATATGGATAGGAAAAGTATGCAATTTTTTTGCCTGTTACTCCCTTTACATTTACTACAAAAATTCTATTATTAGTGAAAATAACTTGATCTCTAATAGTTTTAAATGCACACATCATTTCTTCACCTTCCACTAATAACTTTTTTACTTCTGGTCGTACTTCTTTAATATTCATTTCTTTAAGATTTAATAAATTTGAATCTAGATTTATTCCTGTTGAAATGTTTGGCATATTTAATTCCTCCTTTTTCTTTTTATAATTATATCATATTTTTTTCTGTTAAAATATCAATTTGTTAAATTTTCGTCATTTTTGTATCAAATAGTTTTTCATTTATATTTCAATTTTTTAATTTATTGCTCTTCCCTATCTTTTTAACATTAATATTTAAAACAAAAAGATTATCATATTTTAGATAATCTTTTCAAATTAATTAGTATATATTATATTATAACATATAAAACATAAAATTTATACAATTTTTATATAGATCTTAAAAAAGTATGCTAAAAAAAAGAGCATACTGAAGTTTTCCTATTCACTACTTCTGTCGGAAATTCCGACAATTGTTTATATTTTTTATAAAAAAATTTTAAAATGCTTTTTTTATAAATATTGATAGAATCACACAAATGGCTAAATAACATACAATAGGAATACTGGTTGTTATAGATAACAGCAATGTTACACTAAATACAAATACACATATATTAGATTTAAGTGTTTTCTTTCCAAAATCAATCATTGAGTTTATAATCATAACACATATACAAGTTGAAACACCTTTAATAAAATGTCCAATTATCTCATTTTTTAAAAATGTATCTATTGAAAAAGAAATAATCAATATTATCAAAAAAGGAAAAAAACAAAAACCTAAAACCGCAAACACTCCACTCCAAAATCCATCTATTTTATTTCCTATAAATGCAATTGTATTTACTATTGCAGCACCTGGTCCACATCTTCCTATTGTTATGGCATCTAAAACATCTTCATTTGAAATTAATTTTCTTTTTGTAACTAATTCATTTTCAAAAATTGGAATCATCGTTACAAGATTTCCAAACACTTGAAGTCCAATTTTACTAAACAAATAAAATAATTTCATTAAATTAACCAACTTTTTCATTTACATCATCTCCTACATATTAAAACTAAATACTATTCCAATTATTCCAGAAATTGCCATATATATTAGTGGATGTATTTTTTTCTTTTTCATACAAAAATAAATAATAATAGATAAAAGAATAACCTTAAAATTCAATTGATTAGAATTAGTTAATAATGTATTTTTTACTACGGAAAAACAACTAACTAAAATAGTTGCAAATGTTGACGCTCTAATCAACTTAAGTGCGTTACTTACTCTTTTATTTTCTTTAAATTTGTCAAATAACTTATAAGTAAAGTACATACTAAATATAGCAGGAATTATAAATGAAATTGTTGCAACAATTGCTCCAATTATTCCATCAACTTTTTCTCCAACATAAGTTGCCATATTACACGCAAGTGGTCCGAGGTGTCATTTGCGAAATTGTAATTATCTGATTTATTTCAGCATAATTAAGCCAATTTGTTTTATATGCTAACTCAAAAATATATGGTAGTGTTGCAAATCCACCGCCAAATGAAAAAGTTCCTATTTTTAAAAATCCCAAAATTAATTGCATATATAACATAAAACACACTTCCTTTACTATAACCTTAATTAAATTATAGTATCAAAAGTGTGTTATGTTAAATACATAATAATTATCCTAGTATAACTATAAGTTATGTTTTATTACTTTTATAAAATTCGTTAGCTCTTTAAATTCATTATCTTCAATATAGTAGATTCCAAATTCTGATTTAGGTATATCAATATTAAGCTGTAATTTCTTTATTTCGCCTTTCTCTAATTCTTCGTTAATATACTCTTTCGTTATAAATCCTATGTTAGAACTACCTTTTACAAGTTTTACCATTGTTGTTGAATCTACTCTTTTTATAATAGGTTTTATATTACTTTTTTCTAATCTTTCCAGCATTTTTTCTAATGGGATAGAATTATTTCTTGGTATATATAATATTTTATTATCTAATATTTTTATTTCTTTATGTTTTCCAAAACTAACCTTGTCATTACATATAAATATATCTTCTAACTCTCCTAATTTTATGTATTTTGTATTAGAATTTGATTTATTATACTTCTTTACTATCACTAAATCTAATTCTCCATTTTCTAGCTTTTGAAACATTTTATCTATATTTGAATTCTCTATTATAATCTCGTTGTCTTTATATGTTTTATAATATTCTAAAATACTTGAACTTAGTATTTTACTCATTAAAGTATTATAAATTCCAAGTTTTATATTTCTTTTTGTTTCAAAACTTTCTTCAATTTTTCCTAATTCATCAATTAATGGTTTTAGTTGATTATAAAGCTTTTTACCATTTTTTGTTAATTCCATATTTTTTCTATTAAATAGTGTTATATTAAGCTCATTTTCTAGTTTTTTTATTTGTTTTGAAACAGCAGGTTGTGATATATACAACTTTTCGCTAGCTCTTGTTATACTCTTTGCATCTGCTACTAATACAAATAATCTATATAATGTTTCGTTTCCAAATTTCATATTTTCCTCCAATATTTATAATATTAAAAAGCTCCTTTTAATACCAATTAGATTATAGCATATTTTATAAAAATTTCAAAATAAAAATGTGCAGACACTTTGATTTGTGCAATATCATATCTTTCTTTTATACTACTTTATTAAATTATTGTCCTTCCCTATGTATTCTAAAATTTTTAAGTACTGTTAAAAAAGCATTTATGCTAACATTACGATAAAAAATTTATTGACTTACTTCAAAAAAACAGTATATAATGTAAAAAATATAAGTCAGGAGAAAATATGGATAAAAAACTAGAAAATTCTCAAAAAGTAAATAAAAAGCAAAAACTTAAATCATTATTTACATATAAAATAGCAATAATATTAATTTTTATATCAATTATAAGCTATTCGATAGAATTATTAGATAATTGGAATACAATACCTTTAACAGCAACAGTTTTAAATAATGATAAAAATTCCATTCAAGTAAGCGTCTACTTGAATGGAAAGTATATAGAAGATTATATTTATACAAATAAATCTTTTCAAGTTGGAGATAAAATAAAAGTTAACTATGTAAAGAATCCATCAATTTCAGCTAATCTTCATTTTTATTTACGTACAGATAATAAAATTATTTATATCTCAACTATGATAATAGCATTAATAATAATTGTATTTAAATTAGTAATGCATTATTTATAAAAAGTCTTAAATGTATAAAGTGATAATTATAATCATCATAATCATTATCTAGCATTTATAAATATATTAAAATTTAGATATAATATGTGAAAAATAAGATTATAGGAGGTAAAAATATGTTTGATTTTCATATGCATTCTAAATATTCTGATGGTGTTTACAATATTGATGAAATATTAGAGAAAGTAAAATTAAACAATGTGAAATATTTTTCATTGACTGATCATGATACTATAGAAGGATCAAAAATAATATTAGAGCAATACCAAGATTTTTTAATAAAAAATAATATTAAATTTATTATAGGGGCTGAGCTTAGTACATCTATCAATGGCTATAAGACGCATTTATTGGCTTATAATTTTGATTATAAGAATAAAAACATGATTAACCTCTTAAATATATTAAAAACTAATAAATGGAATGAATCCTTATATAGAATTCAAAAACTTAAAGAATTATTTGGAATCTCTTTGAGTAACGAATCAATAGAATATTTAAAGAGTAGAAATAGCGTAACTAAACCTAATATAGCTGAATGTATGAAAAACGAAGGTTTTGTTAATTCAAAAGGACAAGGTATTAGAGAATATATTAACAAAATTCCAAAAAAGAATTTTTATCTAGATTCAGAAACAGCAATAAAATTAGTACATGATGCAAGAGGAAAAGTGTTTTTAGCTCATCCTTTTGGAGAAAGTAGTGACGAAATATTTAATATATCAAATGTAGAGCCTTATATAAAATCTCTAGTAACATTAGGTATTGACGGTATGGAATGTTATTATTCAGCTTATAATAATGAAAGAATTACATTTTTATTAAAACTAGCAAAAAAATATAATCTACTTATTTCTGCAGGTAGCGACTGTCATGGTCATCCTAATAAATATGGCAATATTGGTCAAACATCATCAGATAATACTAAAGTAAATCCAGATTTATTATCTATTATTTCAATCTTTTAAAATAGTTGTCAATTTACTTTCTGTGTAATAAAAATAGCTCATAATTTTCCAAGTAATAATATAAGAAAAACACCTCCGCATTAAGCCGGAGGTATTTTTAATTATATTGCTCAAATTATCTTCAACATAATTTAAGAAAAACTAGCTTTATTTATACCATTATTTATAATCACCTTATATTTAAACTTTCGCTTTCTTGTGAAACTTGAATTTTTGATTTTAAATATTGTAATAGTTTTTTATTGTCTACTTTTGTTCCATCCAAATTTAATGATTTTAAATTACTCATTTCAGCCACTTTTCCAAAATTAATGACTTTTTTTATATTGCTTAACCTTAAATTTTCAATATGCTCTACTCCATCTATTGTAGAAATATCTACTGTTTTAAAAATTCCATTTATAGTTAAATTTTTAGGTGCAATAATTCCAGTTAAATTTTTAAAATCACAATTATTTATAACCAAATTATTTAATGATGATAAGTTATAAGAAACTTTTGAATTATAATTACAAGATGCAATTTGAATATAATTTAAATCTTGAAATTCACTTAACATTTTAATAACATTATCATCAATTTTAAAATGTTGTAAGGTTAATAATTGAAGATTAGGAAATATTCTTAATTCAGATAAATCTATTCCTTTAATCTTATTTGAAAAAGTAAAATTATTTAATCCTAATTGTGTTATTTGTTCTAAATCATTTTTTGTTATTTTTTCATTTTCAAAATAACCTAATTTCATTCTTAAATCTTTTTCTAAATATTCATTCATAAAATTAGACTCTCTCCTTATCTATCTTTCATCAATATCTTGTTCATTTTTTTGTTGTTCTTCATGTTTAGTATGTTGAATAGATGTGTTTTTTGAAACATCTTCTGGTTTTAATCCCCATCCATTTAAATCCCATGAACGAGATGTTTTTGAAGAAATATAATTGTGATCTTCTGAATGTTCGTTACCTTTTCCTGGGGGAAGTGCTTTTGTATTATTGAAAAATCTACTTATTTTTTCTTTAATTCCTATAAATCGTGATTTAGCTAATTTCCCTGTAAGACTAAAAGAGTAACCTAAATATTTTAATAATCCTTTAAAGTCTTTAGCATTTGGAATTTTAAGGTTTCCAATATATTTATTGTTATTTCCAAATAGTTTATTTATTTCTTTTTGAGGGAATTTTACTGTACACTCAGGTCCGTGAATTATAATATTTATATGATTTACATTCTTCATCAGTTTTTAATGCATTGCAAGGTTCTAATCCATTCCTTATATAATCAGCATCCCAAGTAGGGTCAGCATTATACCAAATATTATCAATTTTTACTTTTGTCCATGCATGATATTCTAATTTAGGGTTTTTCAATTTTTCTATAGGTTTTTTTAATATTTTTCTGAAATATGATTTTTCTGGTAGTTTTTCATACCCTGAAATTATTTTATTCTGAATTTTTCTTTCGCCAACTATAGGTCCAGTTATATAACATGCATCTATTCCAACTAAATTTAAGGCAGAACGTAATATATCTGCAAATCCTGCACAAACGCATTTTCCTTCTAATAAGCCATTTGTTAAATCTCTGCATTTAAAATCGTTTTCAAATGAATATTGTTTTTCAGATTCATTTTTAGGATAAGCAGCCGGGTAGTCGTATACAATATTATTGCAGATTCTTTTATATATTTCAGCAAAACGTTCTGGTTCTGGCATTGTTAGATCAATATCTTCTACTAACTCGTCTAATTTACTTCTTACTGCAATAAAAGTATCAATTTCGTAGGGCTTTTGTTGCCAATATCCTGAATATAATTCTGAATCTTTTGGATAAGCATCAGCATGTATTGCTACATATTTATAGTTGTTTTTCTTAAGGTCAATAGCTTGTTTAATATTTAAATCTTTTATTGAATCTATTATAATTGTTGTTGATGGATCATAGTTCATTATGCAAATGTATCCTCCATTTTCTTAGGTAATTTAATTGATTATACAAATTTAAATTTATCTATAAATTCTTCGTTTGTTTTTGTTTTTACAATTTCACTAATAACTTTTTCTGTTATTTCTGCAACAGATGCACCATTACTATTTAATGCTTTTCTTAATGCAAAAACTGTTTCATATTCTTTTTGTGTTAATAGTAGGTCTTCTCTTCTTGTTCCAGATTTATTTATATCAATTGCTGGAAAAATTCTTTTTTCAGATAGTTTTCTATCTAAATGAACTTCCATATTTCCTGTTCCTTTAAATTCTTCAAATACAACATCATCCATTCTTGAGCCAGTTTCTATTAAAGATGTTGCAAGTATTGTTAGGCTTCCTCCATTTTCAATATTTCTTGCTGCACCAAAAAATTTTTTAGGTTTATGTAGTGCTGCTGGGTCTAGTCCACCTGATAGAGTTCTTCCTGATGCAGGTATTACAAGATTATATGCTCTTGCAAGTCTTGTTATACTGTCTAATAGAATTACTACATCTTTACCTTGTTCAACTATTCTTTTTGCTCTTTCAAGGACCATTTCTGCAACTTTTGCATGATGATCAGGAGTTTCATCAAATGTAGAATATATAACTTGACCTTTAATTGAACGCTTCATATCTGTTACTTCTTCAGGTCTTTCATCAATTAATAATACAATTAATTCTACTTCTGGATTATTTTTTGTAATACTATTTGCTACTTTTTTCAAAAGAGTAGTTTTTCCTACTTTAGGTGGAGCAACAATCATTCCTCTTTGACCTTTTCCTATTGGAGAAATCAAATCAATGATTCTCATCGCGTATTCAGTTGGTTCAGTTTCAAGCTTTAATCTTTCAGTAGGATAAATAGGTATCAATTCATCAAATTTTGTTCTTTTAGCAGCTTTTTCTGGATGCTCTCCATTAACTTCTCCAACAAAAATTAATGATGGAAATTTTTCTCCTTCTTTAAATCTAGATATACCCTTTACCATATCTCCGCTATTTAATTTGAACCTACGTATTTGAATTGGTGAAAGATATACATCTTTAGGTGTAGAAAGATAATTTTCTCCTCTTAAAAAACCATAACCATCTGGTAATACATCTAATATTCCCTCAACAATAGTATCATCTGAATTAGTTATTTTATATCCTAGATTATTATCACTAGTTTTATTTTCATCAGAAATATCATCAGAGACTTTATTACTTTCTAAAACTTGACTTAATACATTAATTAAATCATCTTTCTTTAATTTAGAAATATTTTTAATATTGTTATCTTTTGCAAGTTGCTTTAATTCTGATAAATTCATATCCTTTAAATTTTCAGGCATATAAACCTCCTATTTTATTTTTTTATTTTTTATTTTGGGAATTGTTTTACGAATTAATAATATGTATTATATCACATTTTTTGAGATAATGGAAGAAGTTAAAAAAAATAGTCCAAAAAATCGGACTATCTCCCTTGATCTATAAATACTTTTTCATTAGGCAAATGCATATCCAAATATTCTCTAGCAGTTTGTTCTATAAATTCTAATGAATTTACATTTTCTTTTTTTTCAGATAATTCTTCTTTATATTCTTCTTGCTCTTTAATTTGAGCTAATAATTCTTGTTTATTTTTATCGTATTGGTTAAGTGCTTTTTGCTGATTTAAGATTGCGAAAATCGCATAACCACTTAGTAAAATAAATAAAAATTTCATTAATACTATTTTTGATTTTTTCATAAGTATTCTATCTCCGATTCTTTCTTAAGTTTAATTTTATACATTATAGTTCATATATTATATACAACTTTTTTTCTTAAAATCCTTCTTTTATTTTTTTATTTTTATCAAATTTATATTTTTTTGACAGTTTTTTTATATTTATAACCAAAAAGGTAATAGGTTTAAATATTATCTTTTTTATTCTAGTCATGATATATTTTATTGGAATTAATAGTATCTTCATTGTTTTCTTTATAAGTTTTTTTATAAATAATATTATATTCACATTTATATTTATAAAATATTTACTTAAGGTATATAAATAAACTCCAAATCCAAGTATTACTCCTATAATCATATATAATCTCAATTGACCATCATTAAAAATTGCTGTTGTATATAATATTAAAAATGCAGTTATAATCCAAAACAAAATATCATGTATATAAATTATATAATCTTTGTGTTTAAATGTTTTTCTTAATATTCTAAATGAGTCAAATAATATTCCAATAATAAAACCATTAATTAGAAAAATAATAAATAATTGTAACTGATTAACTGACATATTTTAATCATTCCTCTCTTCAGTTATTATTTAAAAATTTTACTAATTAATCCACCATTTTTTGTATTTGTATTCTCAGAATCACTGTATGATAAATGAGAAATATTTCCTTCAACAATTACCTCAGAAGTATCAATGCTTAATTTATTAATTCTTAACTCTTCGCCCTTTACTGTTAGTAGACCTAATTCAGTTTCTATCATAACGACTTGATCGTCAAAACTTAATACATCAACTACACCAGATACACTTAATTTTTCTCTATTTTCTAATACTAAATTTTGTATAACTCCTAAGTTTGTACTTTTTCTTTCTTCAATAGTCATCTCCCCTACCTCCTATCATATTGCTATACTTATATATAATATTCGAGGAAATATAAGTTTAGAACCAAAGTTGTCGGAATGTTAAGTTTAGTTCAATTTTGCTTGGATTGCATAACAAAAGAACCTACTCAGTTGAGAATAGGTTCTCTTTGGAATCAGGATCCTATTTACAGGATTCTATTTTGGTTATTAAAACAAATTAACTTTCTGTTGGAATTTCTTTAATGATTCCAAAAGCATCAACTCTATAAGCAGTTTTGTAATTAAATTTACGAACTTCTTTTATTATTGATTTCAATTCATCATCATTAAGAATTTCCTTAATAAATTCATCTCTAACATCATCTTCTCCATGAACAACAAAAAGTGTTCTGATATTCTTGAATTGTTTTAAGAAAGAGATTAATTCATCACTCATCGCATGTGAAGAAAATTCCCGTGTCCAACAGATTTCAGCTTTAACTTCTCTATCTGCACCGTAGATATTAATAATGTCCCCAGGTTTTGCATTAGCGAACCTGTATGCTGACGTATTGGGCGGTTTATATCCAATGATAAAAAATAAGGTATTGATATCACTTATAAGTCTTTGAATATAAAATTTTGAAATTCCTTGTAACATTCCTCCAGATACTACATAGATATCTTTCGTATTTCTACTTTTTACAATTCCTTCTCGACTATAATAATCTGCCCAAATTAAATTTTTTGGAAGAAAATTTAATTTATCTTCTTTCAAGTGAAACTCATCTGGGTGTTTTAAAATAGTTTTTGTTTGTTTTTGTGATAAATTGCCATCCAATATTATTCGGACTTTTTCGTCTATAATACCTTTTTCCTGTAATTCTTTGAGTCTATTAAGAATTACTTGTGTTGTTTCAGTTGAAAAAGCAGGTATTACAATTTTCCAATAATCATCATTTTCATGAGATTTCATGAATTTAACAATTTCATCATCAAAAATTTTTTTAATTTGAGAACGAGTTGTCGTTCCATATGTTGATTCAGTAAAAAATATTAAAGGTAATTCTTTAACCCAATCCGGAAGATCTTTTACTTCAACTAGTGGATTGTCGAGTTTTAAATCTCCTGTAAAGAATAGATTAATATTGTTAACACCATTTGGATCAATAATTTCAACAAGAATTTTTGAAGAACCACATATATGACCATTACTAAAGAATGTTACTTTTATATTGTCAGTTATATATGCTGTTTCTTCGTAATCGAAAGCTTCGACATCATTTAGGATTTGTTCTACATGTTTTATATCATGTGAAGGTTGTTTTCTAGCTTTGTGAGCTGCGTTAGCTTGCAGTTTACAATTATCTAGTAATGCACCTTCCATTAAATAAAATGTACCCTTTGATGCTAAAACTCTGATTTTTTTGTGATTGTCCATTGCCTCTTTTTCCACATCACCTAAGCCTGCAATATGGTCAATATGGCTATGTGTTAGTACAAAAATTAAAATCCGCGAAATTACATCTTTAAACCTACTGTTAAAATTAGGTTTTACTTCGATATCCTTTCCTTGAGATACTCCACAATCAATACTAAAGCTTTCTATAATCTTTCCTTTAATTTTGTCAGTAAGTGTTACTTCACAACAAATATTACTTGGAGTTACTCCACCTTTATCATTGTTGATTAAGAGAACGTTATTTTTAGCTTTGTTGTTTTTTTTCTTTGAATTGCGTTTATTGTCATGATATAAATTATTTTTCGACATAGCTTTCTCCTCTTCTATCTATCTGCTTTTATTTTAATAACCGTATTACAAAAAAGTAAGATCTTTTCTGCAAAATAAAGGAATAATTATTATATCCAATATTATACTATAAAGCTACATAATTTTCAAGATTATGTAGCTCTTTTTTTCTTTTTATATTAAAATATTATGAAATTTTTGTAAAATGTCATCACTTATAGGATTTTTGAAATCAATAGATATTTTTGTTTCAGAGACATTAAAATCTAACATTTCTAATTTATTTTTTTCAATTTCTTCAATTATAGTTTTTAATGCCTTTGTATTTCTAATAATACCATTTCCGACTATTGAAATTCTTGAAACATCTCTTTTTACAATACTTTTTATAGTATTTTCTTCTATTACATTAGAAACAACACTACCAGCTTCTTTATTAAAAGTTGAACGTGTAATTATTGGTATATTAAATTTCTCACCTACTTCTACACTTCTATTGTGAAGTACTTTTGCACCTTCGCTTGATAAGGCTAACATTTCTTCATATGATAACGCAGGTATTTTTTTTGCATTTTTAATTATGTTAGGGTCTGCTGTATACACGCCTTCTACATCAGAAAATATATAACAATTTTTTGCCTTTAGGGCTGCTGCAATAGCTATTGCTGTTGTATCTGATCCTCCCCTACCTAAAGTTGTTATATCTAGTTTTTCATTAAATCCTTGAAAGCCTGCAATCACAACGATTTTCCCATCGTCTAATTCTTCGTTAATTCTTGTGGTATCTATGTTTTCTATTATCGCGTTTTGATTAGTATTGTTAGTATATATACCTGCTTGCCATCCTGTTAGCGAAATAGCTGAATATCCCAACTCATTAAGTAAAATACATAGTTTTGCCATTGATATCTGCTCTCCAGCACTTAGCAACACATCTAATTCTCTATCAGAAGGATCTTTTGATAATTCTTCTGACTCTGTTAATAATCTATCTGTTGTCTTTCCTTGTGCTGAAACTATTACAACTATTTTATTGTTTTTTTCATATAAGTCTATTATTTTTTGTGCAACCATCTTTAATCTTTCATAACTTGCAACTGAACTTCCTCCAAATTTTAAAACGATTGTATCCATATTTTTACCTTCTTTATCATCTTGTAAAGGTCATCTAAATTTAGATGTTCCTTATATATTATTATATGTTTTGCTTAATTATTATGTGTAGTATCATATTTTCATCTTAAGGTAAGCTTCTATAAAATCGTCAATATTTCCATCCATTACAGATTCTACATTTCCTATTTCATAATTAGTTCTATGATCTTTAACCATTGTATAAGGGCAAAATACATAGGAACGAATTTGGCTTCCCCATGCTATATCTTTCTGCTCGCCTTTTAAATCTTCTATTTTTTCTTTTTGTTCTTTTTCTTTTAAATCTAGTAATTTTGATTTAAGCATCTTCATTGCTGTTTCTCTATTTTGGATTTGAGAACGTTCTGATTGGCATGCGACAACTGTATTTGTTGGAATATGAGTAATTCTAACTGCTGACGATGTTTTATTAATATGTTGACCTCCTGCACCAGAAGCTCTATATGTATCTACTCTCAAATCATCTGGATTAATATCTATTTGAATGTCATCAGTTATTTCAGGTAATATTTCTACAGATGCAAATGAAGTATGCCTTCTTCCACCACTATCAAATGGAGATATTCTTACTAAACGATGTACTCCTTTTTCACTTTTGATATATCCATATGCGTTTTCACCAATTATTTCAAAAGTAACACTTTTTATTCCAGCTTCATCGCCTTCTAGATAATCGAGTTCTTTTATTTGATAGTTATTTTTATTAGCCCATCTAGTATACATTCTATAAAGCATTTCAGCCCAATCCTGTGATTCTGTTCCTCCTGCTCCAGGATGTATTGTAAGTATTGCATTATTTGAATCATATTTCCCAGACAGTAATGTTGTTAATTCAAATTTTTTAGCTTCTTTTTCAATTTTTTTTGTATCTTTATAAACTTCTTTTGCAATATCTTCATCTTCTTCAATTCTTGCCAACTCTCCTAATTCTTGTGTTTCAAGTATCTGTTTTTCTATATCTCTATATGTTGTACATTTAGACTTTAAAGTTTTAATTTCACTTAACACTTTAGTTGAGTTTTTAGTGTCATTCCAAAATCCATCTTCCATAGTTTTTGATTCTAAGTATTGTAGTTGTATCTCTAATTTAGAAATATCTAAAGATTTTCCTAATTCATTAATTCTATTTTTTAATTGTTCTAATGACTTTAAACTTTCTTCTAGTTCAAGCATTATTATTACTCCTTTATGTTTGAATTTTCACATTTTTTATTATATAACAACTATTAAAAATACGCAAGAAAATAAGCAATATTTAATTTTATAAATATTGCCTATTTCTTTTATACAAAATATGTACTAATGTTTAAGTCAAATAGTTTAATTATTCTATTAAAGTTACCTCATTATTTTTTAAACTTTTCTGTACATCTATTACTCTTTGGTTAGATGAACCTTTCCAATGCAAATTTGGATTTCTTAATTTGTCTATATATAGCCCATCTACTATAACATCTGTATATTTTAATACTTCTTTACCTTTTAAGTCTTTATCAAATTTAAAACCTGACCAAATCCATATATTTTTATTAGGAAATTTTTCTTTAAATGCTTTAGCAAGTTCTGTTGTTCCTTCTATGTTTTTAGGATGTAAAGGTTCTCCCCCTAAAATTGAAAGTCCTTTTATATTGTCATCATCGCACAAACCAAGTACTTTATCTATAGTTTTTTGATTGAATTCTTGACCTCCATTAAAATCATGTGTTTCTGGATTAAAACATTTTTCACAATTAAAACTACATCCTTGTTCAAATATTGATACTCTTACTCCTGGTCCATTTGATATATCCATTTTTCTGATTTTATTATATCTCACTTCACATCCTCCTTATATCTTTTTTATGCATCTTTATTGTCTAAATGTAAAACTCTTTCTTTTATTTCCTGTGTTCTTCCTTTATTCCAGAAATTACTTCCTATGTAACCACATGTTCTTCTTGCTACATTTAATGTATCATGATTTCTGTTGCCACAATTTGGACAATACCATTCCATGTCATCATCTATTAATATTTCTCCATCAAATCCGCATTCTTGGCAATAATCAGATTTTGTATTTAATTCTGCATACATAATATTGTCATATATAAATTTTATGATTTGTAATACTGAATCTATATTATTTTGAAGATTTGGTGTTTCAATATATGATATAGCTCCACCAGGGCTTAATTCTTGAAATTCACTTTCTAGTCTTAGTTTTTCAAATGCATCTATTTCTTCAAATACTGGTACATGATAAGAATTTGTTATATAATCTCTATCTGTTATTCCTTTTATAACTCCAAATCTTTCTTTCAATGCTTTAGCAAATTTATATGTAGTAGATTCAATTGGTGTACCATATACACTATAGTCAATATTCTCTGCTGCTTTCCATTCTTTACATTTATCATTCATCTTTTGCATTACTTCTAGTCCGAATTTTTTTCCTTTTCCATTGTCAGTATGACTATGCCCTGTCATATATTTAACGCATTCATATAACCCTGCATAACCTAATGATAATGTAGAATAACCATTATGTAGTAATTCATGTATAGTTTCATCTTTATCTAGTCTTGCAAGTGCTCCATGTTGCCATAATATTGGAGCTACATTACTAGTTGCTTTTGCTAATCTTTCATGTCTTAATTTTAAAGCTTTGTGACATAATTCCAATCTTTCATTATATATTTTCCAAAATAAATCTTTATCTCCACCTGAAGAAAGAGCAACATCAACTAAATTAATAGTTACAACACCTTGATTAAATCTTCCATAATATTTTGATTTTCCTTCTTCAAAATCTTTTGCTTTAGAAGGGTTACCTTCTGTAGTCCAAGGAGTTAAGAATGAACGGCATCCCATACAAGGATAACAATTTCCATTACCATCTTTATCTATTTTTAATTCTAGCATTTTCTTTTCTGAAATATAGTCTGGAACCATTCTTTTAGCAGTACATTTTGCTGCTAATTCTGTAAGGTACCAATATTTACTATTTTTATGTATGTTATCTTCTTCTAAAATATAAAGTAGTTTAGGAAAAGCTGGTGTTACATATACACCTTTTTCATTTTTAAATCCTTGTATTCTTTGTTTTAAAAATTCTTCAATTATCATTGCCAATTCTTCTTTATATTCTTCTGTTTCACCTAAATACATACATACTGATAGAAAAGGAGCTTGTCCATTAGTATTAGTCATACTATTTACTTGATAATTAAAAGTTTGTACTCCATCATTTATTTCCTTTTTTACATCTTCTTTCGCATGTTTTTTACAATCTTTTTCACTTTCTCCTCTAGATTTATATTTATTATAGTAGTTATTGTAACTACTTCTTACAAAAGGAGCTAAATGTGTTAAAGTTATTGTTGCACCACCATAACTAGATGATGTAACTGCTAATATAATTTGAGTTGCTATAGTAGAAGCTGTTATAAATCTATGTGGTTTTTCAATCATAACACCATTGATAATAGTTCCGTTTTGTAGCATATCTTGCAAGTTAATTAGTTCACAATTATGTAATGCATTTTGAGCAAAATAGTCTGCATCATGAAAATGTATAATTCCTTCATCATGAGCTTTTACTACATCTTCTGGTAGTAAAAATCTTCTAGTTATATCAGTACTTGTAATACCAGCTAAATAATCTCTTTGTGTTGTTACTACTTTTGCATTTTTATTTGAATTTTCACTATTCCAATATTCACTTTCTCCTTCTATTAATTCTTTAATAGATTGATCAGTAGTATTTGCTTTTCTAACTAATTCTCTCTTGTAACGATATGTGATATATTTTTTTGCTAACTTATATTTCTCTAATTCCATTAATTTTTGTTCAATAAAGTCTTGAATATCTTCAACTAGTATTCTATTTTTTCCTAAGTCTTCTAAAGATTTTATTATTTCTTTAATTTGATCTTTAGAAGCTTTTTCCTTTCTTGATACTTCAGCATTAGCCTTTTGTATAGCTATTTTAATTTTTTCTGGATTATAATCTACTGTATTTCCATCTCTTTTAATTATTTTCATTAGTCTTTTGCTCCTTTCATTTTATGCATTTAATATATTTCTAATATTTTAAAAATACTGTTGCAATTGCAACATATTATTGTTTGTAAAAAAGTACTTCTTCATTTACAATGGTTTGACCCTTTTATTAAATTTATATTACAGAAATATTACATTTTTTACTCTATGAAAGCCTTTATTTTAGTGCTTTTTATAAAAAAAGAACTAGTTTACTTTTTTAAACTAGTTCTTTTTAATTTTAATATGTAGTGACAATTCAAATATTGTATCTTTTTGCTATTTTTCTTTCTTTTTTTCTACTTTTGACGTGTTTTCTTTTTTAGTTTTATTATCTACTACATTATTGGTAGTTTTTGTTGAATTATTTCCTTTTGTTGATTTTCCGTGCTGTGTTTGTTTTTGGCTTTGTTACTTTTGATTTAGTTGTATTTGTATTTTTTGCATTATTAGTCGCTTTGGCTTTTTGAGTAGCTGTTGCTTTAGCTTTAGACTTTTCTTCTTGTTTTGAAGCTTTCACTTTTGGTGTTTGTATTACTCCTGTTTTTCGTTTTTCATTTGCTATTATTCCCGGTTGGGCTTCAGAGGCTGCAGAGTCGCCTGCAACTTCTTCTGGCCTCTTTGGTTTAGTAACTGTTGTTCCTTTTGGATTTCCATCGCCTCTTAATGTTGGAAGTTCTCCTTGTGCTAATCTATCTGCTGTTGGAATGTTCCAAACTGTATTGTCGAAGTAAACTCCATAATTACCTATGTTTGCATCTCCTTGTTGTTTCCAGAAGTCTTCAGTAGTTAAGTTTCCTTCATAACTTACTCCTACAATACATCCTTGTGAAGCATTTGTTGCTCTTCCAATGAATTCTTTTATTTCATAGTTGTTATTAAATCCAGTTGCAATTAAGTTTTTGTCTGAACCTGTATCAAATTTAGCATCTGTTGCTCTTTCCATTATTGCAATTGAAATACAATTTTCTATCTTTCCTGTGTTTCTTACTGTTCCTATAAATCCACCAATATTTGAGTTACCTTTAACTGTGCATGTTGTATAGCAATTCATAATTTCTGGATCTTTTGCATAACCTACTAATCCGCCACAGAAATTCTTTTTACCTATAACGGTTCCTGTTGAATAACTGTTTTCAATTATGCCTTGATTAATTTCTCCAACTAATCCACCAATTGAGTCTTGTGAACCATTAACTGTTACGTCTAATGAGCTTGATCTTTCAACTTTAGAATATTTTTCTAAGTTACCTATTAATCCACCAACTTTTGTTGTTCCTTCAATGATTGTATTACGTGAGTAGCATTCCTTAATTGTAGTTCCCTTTGAATTTTCTTTGCTTCCGTCTATATTTGTTGCATTTCCTATTAATCCACCTACATTTTTTGTGCCTTTTACAACTGTTTCTGTTACACTACATTTTTCAAATGTTGTTTCATGAGGCTGACCAACCAAAGCTCCTACTGTTTCTTTTGAGTTTGAATCGACTGTTCCACCCTCTACTTTTACGTCTTTAATTGTTGATTTTTCAGTAGTATTTGAAAGTGCTCCTAGGGTTGCTTTTCCTATGCTGATATTTGGATTTTCAATTATAAAGTTTTCAAATTTTGCATCTAATGTGCTGTCAAATATTGGAATAGTTACTCCTTTAATTTTATTGCCGTTACCATTTATTTCTCCAGCAAATGTTGAACGAATCATGCTTGTTCCTTCTTTGTATTCGGATAGATCGATGTCATTTTCTAGTTTTATTTTTGCTGATGAATTTTTAGTTATTTCTTTTATGAATTGTTTTCCGTCTTTAACTGATACTTCTGCATTATTTACTTGTTTTCCAAATGGTGTTGACCTTAAATCGTCGGTGTATTTCTTTAACTTGTTAAAAATTTGTATCTTCAATGCAGATGTTTTAGACATTTGTAATGTTCCTACATCTGTTTTAACTTCACTAGCATCTTGTTCTAGTGTTTTCTTAAATTGTTCTTTGATGTCATCTTTATTCATATATGATAATTTTTCTGCATTTGCAGCTGCCTCTTCAAACCTCTTCTTTTTGTATTCTTTCATAGTCAATGCAGTTCCGTTTTTCTTTTGAGTAATTACTTCAAATGCATGTTGGTCTGATACTAATGGGTCGCTTTCTGTTTTTAACATATCTGTTGTCCATAGTAGCCAACCGTTATCATAACCTGCATATCCTAGCATTTCATAAGACATTACCCATAAGTTGTCAAGGCTCGTAAAGTTTACATCACTCATTGGATTGAACCAACGTATTGTTTTATATCCTTCTGCTCCATAGTCGATTGCATACTGACCGTCTATTAAATCTTGAATAGAATTTATTTTTGTAAATGATTTCATCCCTGCTCTTGATGGAGTTGTGTTAGTGTCTGGCATTTTTGAAAGAACTTTTTCTTGTTGTTCTGCTGATAAATCGATTAGTGCCTGACCTACCATATAGTCTAAGAAGTAGTTTAATTGGAATGCTTTATCATAATAGTCTTCTACTTTTTCTGGTGATGAAATTCTATCTCCTGTCCAGTTTACTGTATGACTTGTATCTGAAGGATAATTTACAGGGAAATTAAATTTACAGAATCCTGGTTTTTCGAAAGATTGTGTTAGGAATCCGTCTGAATACGATTCTCCACCAACTGCTGGTCTTCTGTTATGATTTTTAAGTATTAATGCTCCGTCTTGGTCGTGCATTGTCTCATGTGACCAGATTTTGAAGTTATCTAATAGAGCATTATCTTCCCAAAGAATTCTTGTTCCATATGCATATGCTGCTGCTCCAATTCTTGCTGTCCAAATTCCTGTAGCTTCAGCAAACCATTTATGATAATCTTCTTGAGTTTGATTTGCATATTGCCAACCTTTTCTACTTAGTAATTTACCATTTATATATTCTCCGTCATTTGCTATATTTGTATCTGTTTGAAGGTCATTCTTTCTGTTGAAGCAATATATTGCTTCTTCTTGTTTCTTAGGATCTGAGCTTCCGCCACCAATCATTCCATAAATTCCTTCATAGTTTCTCTTAACACTACTTGCAAAGCTTTCAATTTTCCTTTGCATTGCATCAGCATTTTTTACTGGATCTGCATAGTAAATTCTTGTTGCACCCACATGAATTTGTGTTGGACATGAGTAAATATATGCTGATTTTTCTGGTAATCTTAATATTGGAAGTAATATACTTTGCCAACATTTTAAGTAATCCCATGCTCTATATCTTAGTCTTTCATCTTGATTATCCAATTTTGTTTCTACTATAAATCCGTTGAAATATTCTGGTAACCAATCATTAACATCTTTATATTTTCCAGTACTTTCAATAAAGTAATCTATAAAGTCTCCCACTTGAGGTAATCCTATTGTATTACCAATGTTGTTTGCATAGAATGTATGTGTTGCTGATGTAGCCATATTACTGTCATTTAATAACAATCTTGTTGTTAATGTATCATAATCAAATTCTCCTTCAAATATATCTGTATGATATAGCAAGATATCTTTTAAGTTATAATCTCCAACGTTTATGTTATACCAACGTTTTGCATATGTGTATGTTAATAAATATCTTTCTAATCTATTATTTGATAATAATTCATTTTTAATTACTGATGCTGTTTTTATATCATCATTTGTAATATTGTAATTATTATTTGATAATAAATCTAGTACTACTTGTTCCGCTTCTTGCTTAACTGTACCTTCTTTAAAGATTGTTGAATATTTTTTATCGTTTTGCTGTACTGAGCTATCGTCAAATGTTTCAGCATATAGTCTACTATCTTTTGCTTTTGTTAATGTATCAATTGATAATACATAGTTCATATTTTTAACATAGTCTACTAATTCTTTAACAACACTTGCATCTTTATTTATTACATAATTTTTAAAGTTATATTTAACATTGTTGATACTTGGTATTTTGTAACATACAACATTTCCAAAATATGTTTCAAAATCTACATTATATTCTTTTATTGTTCTGTCTTTGAATACTAATTTAATTTTTTCAATGTTCTGATAATTTTCATTTGTAAGTGAATTTACAATTTTACCATTTTTATCAATTGGTAAAATACCTTGTATTAATTTTTGATTTAGTTCATCACTTTCATTTATTCCTTTAGCGTCTTCTATTATGTATTTTGCATCATAATATGGAGCTAGTCTAGATAAATTGTGATATAGAATTTCCTTTGATGCATTGTATTCATTTTGTTCTTTAAGTCTTTCATATCCAGGAATTTCAACATTTTGGTTTGTTGGCTTGTTCTCACTGCCTAATGGTTTTAGTTTTGGTAAAACTTCTCCACCACAACCTGTTAAGTCCCAAATATCTGTACTTAATCCTATTGTATTTCTATAAAAATCTTCAGTAAATTTATCTTTTTCTTGATATTTAAATGATTTGTGTCCTGCTGTTAATGCTGAACATCCATAGTTATTTGAAGATTCTGATGTGTTTAATCCACAAGTATCTTTCATCATTGATGATACATTTCCGCCATCTGATATTGATACACAATTTTTCAGTATTAGGTTAGAACTTCCTGCTCCTATCATAGAACCACATGCATATTGTGTGCCATAGGCAGAATTTACATCAACATTTGTAATACAGTTTTCTAATACTACATTATTAGGATTTGCTACAATTCCTGCTAGACATTGCCATCCTGGCCATCCACCTATTGTACCTTCTACCCTACAATTTTTAATTACAACATTATCTGCTCCATTTACTATTCCGCCTACATGTGAATTATTGTATGCTGTATATGTAAGTGTTAATCCTGTAAGTTCACATTCTTCTATTGTTGTATTTCCTTTTGCTTGATCAAACATTGTTCCACAACTATTTGATACATTAAATACTACTCCTGTAAAGTTTACTCTTTTAATTGTAGCTTTATCTGCTGTTTTTGCAAGTATTCCAACATTTGAAGATTTTGCAATTACTACAGTATTTACAATATTTACATTTTCTATTGTTGCTCCATTAATTTCTTTGAATAATGGCATTTGTAAGTTTTTTATTGTATGTCCATTACCATGTATTTGTCCTGTAAATGATGTGTTTATATATACATTATCATCTGTAGGTCCTGAATATCCTGAAGCATCTAAATCCGTATTTAATGATATTTCTTCATTTGGGTTATGTCTTAATAAATACATTAAACCTGTAAATGAATTTGTACTTACATAGTATTTACAATCTTGGTTATTATATCTAATTGTTGTATTACTATCTTTTAAGTCAACTGTTATGCTACCTTCTTCTCCATTTGTATATTGTTTTGCTCCTACATAATTTAATGTTAATATAAGTTTTCCGTCTTTTTCTTCAAAGTAGCTTATATCTGAATAAAATGTTGAAGCATTTGACATTGAAACTCTTATTAAGTACTGTTCTCCATTAAGTAGTTCTTCTTTTGTTAGACCTTCCACAGCTCTTGTAACACCATTTTCAAATTTCATTAGTTCAATATTTGTAATATCTTTTATTTCAATTGTTCTATCATCTAATGAGAATTCTCTTGTATATATTTCTTCTGTTTGTGGATCAAATCCGTCTGTTGAATATTTTGCTTTAATTACAGCTTTATATTTTCTTACATTATCAACAGAATTAAATTTAACTTCATATTCTAAAGACTTACTATTTTCTGTTATTTGTACGTTTTCAATTTCTTTGTTATTTTCAGCTTCATATACTTTTATTTGTACACTACCATTTTCTTTAACTAATGTTGCTTCTCTATCTTTTAATAAAACATTTAATTTAATCTCTTTTCCATTTTCACTAAATGAGAAATCTTTAACTCCTACTGCATCTTTGCAAATTTCTACATATACATTATGATTATTGTTTTCTGGTAAATCTATTACTTTACCTGTATTTAAAACAATTTGTTTTAATCTAATTGTTTGTTTTCCACTAACACTATAACCTGTGATATTCGCTTTGAATTTTCCATCTTCTTCAGTTACATCAAATAATATGTCATTACCATTAACTTTTAATTTAACTGGTTTTAAGAATTCAGTTCCTGCACTAAAGTTAAATTTCAATTCTATTTCTTGGTTTTTCTCTACGCTTCTAGGTGCTGTTAAGCTAGTTATCTCTATATTATCATCTGATTTAACTAATAATGGCGAACTATAAAGTATAGTATTATTAAACTTAGTTACTCCCTCAACTTCTGATTCTTTATTTTCAACAAGTGAATAATCAGTGTTTATCTGTAACCAGTATTCTTTTCCTGTTTCTAAGTTATCTAAACTAATATTTTGTACTAAGTTCACTGCTTCTCCAGTTTTATTAAAGTCATAAGGTTTAACTGGTTTTTCATCTTTATAATCCTCATTACTATTTCCTTTATATTCATATACATCTACTTTAGCATTTTTAATAGTTCTTGAAGTTGTTAATTCTTCTTCTCCCTTTTCTTCAGTAATATCAAATGTTAATTTGGGAGTACTACTATTTCCATAATCTAATTTGAAGTTATCAATTTTTGGTGCTTCTGTTAATACATCTACTGATTTTGAATTTAATATATATTCTTCATTTTCTACTGTAAATTTGTAGTCCATTGTATTTAATCCAACTCTTGTTAATTCTATATTAAATTTACCTGCTTCTTCTGGTGCAGTTACTGTTGTTTCATAAACGTCTACTTTTCCTTCTACTCCTGATAACTCAACATCTTTCTTATTTACTGTTGCAGAAGTTATATGAGAACCTGCATCCATATTTCCTCTAATTGAGTATTCAACTTTAACCTCTTCACCTTTATGTACGTAAGAACTTGGAATCCATTCTCCTTTTTCATTTTTAACATATGTTTTAGCATCTTCTATACCAACACGTTTCTTAGCATTTAAGTTCAATCTTGCATCTACAACTGGGCTTGCAGCTGCACCAATACCAGTTCTGTGTTTCATTTGAACTATACCCTCTTGAACTTCTTCCATATAGTCATTGTTGTTGTCCATATATTTTTCATACCATTTACCATGAATTTCTACTCTATATGTTTTAGCAATTGGTATATTTACAAATTTTATGTCTTTGCGATATCCTGCATCTTGTTTTTTATCTGATTTTTCTCTTTCAGAAATTTGCATACTATCTATTTCATCATATTGTCTTTGTAAATCTGCTTTATCTTCATCTGTAGCTTCTGAAATTGGTTCTTCTGCGATTAGTTCTCCATTTTCATCATATACACAAGCAGATAGTGAACCTGGTACATAATAATCTTGCATGTCATTTACTTTTATAAAACCTTCTAAATCTGAAGAAACTTTTTTAGCATCTTTATCTATATTGGTTTTCTCTGCTATTGTGAAGAATGCTAGTTGTCCTTGATCACGTGGTATGTTTGCATATGTTAATTCATTTACTTTAAATACTGTTTGTTTACCTGATTTATCTTCTGCTACTACTTCAAGTACTTTAAGTGGATTTTGACCTATTTTTATACATTGATATGCTTCATGTTCAAGGAAAGCAAGATCTTTTATTGTATACATTCCACCGCCATAATCTTCAAGCTTTTTACCAGAAACATCGTAATCAACAAATGAGCCTTCTTCATCAGATGTATTTTGTTGATCTTTATAAAAACGTAATTTAATTGCTTTAACACTTAAATCTTCTCCTGTATAAATATTAACCATTCCCATTAACATTCCAGTTCCTCTTATAAATTCTGGGAAAATTTCTAAGTTTTCAAATGTAAAGTTTAGGTCTTTTACAACAGTTAAATTTCTAGTTATTTCATAATTTTCATTATGTTTAGCATTATTATCATATAAATTATATTGTCCTTTAAGTTTTAAATCATAAGTTCCATTTGGTAATGTATCTCCATAATTACTAAAGTCTATTTCGTTAAGTTTGTTAACATCTATTTCAATTTTTCGGTCTGCTAAATATCTTTCACCTTTTTTAACGTCAGTATCATTATTTACATCATCATTAGTTCCCCATACCTCAACTTCTAATTTTCCATTAACTATTGCATTATCTGGATCAGTTATTGTGAAATCTGCCTGTGGTGTTGCCAAAGTACCCTTTCCAGCATATGTAATTGTTGGCATTAATTTTCTAACTTTAAACTCTTGTGGTTTTTGATCTATTATATCTGCAGTTCTACTTCTATCATATTGTATTTGCTTTATTTCAAGATTTTGTACACCTGAATTTGCAGCTAGTGATTTACCACCATAGCTAATTTTATATACGTCTCCTTCTTCTCCTTCTTTAGGTAAAAATTCTCCTGTAGTTACTTTTGTTGCTGTCCAAGTAGATTGATTATCTGGATTTTCTTTATTGTTTGTATCTGTTAGAACTATTTTCTTTATTGGTAAATCTGTATTATCTGAAATTCTATAATACATTGATATTGATTTATTTTTATCAACTACGATTGATTTATCTTCTTCAACATCTCCACCTGTTGATTTAATTTCTTCTACTTTTGAATGTATTGGAATTGAGAATTGTTTAGTAGCTGATTTTTCATCTCCTATTAATTCTGATGATGTTTCCTCTTCTTCTATTTGTGATAAATTACTACCATCTGCTAAATCACATATACCTTCTACTTTTACAGTATATTTAGAGTTTGTACTGTATTTTTGATTATCTAATGCTATTTCATAAGTATTAGTACTATTTTTTTCAATTTCTCTTTCATCCATGTAGATGTCCATGTACTGGTTATAATCTTGATAGTACTTGTATTCATATAATCCTACTTTTCCACTAACAATTGCATTATCTGGGTCTTCTATTTTAAATGATGCTGTTGCAGATTTTTCACTTATATTTTTAGAATCTATTTGTAAATCAATTGTTTTTGGCTTTGTTTTAAATAATACAAATTTTTCTGGTTCAATGTCTTCACTATTTGTACCAATTTGAACTTTATTTATGTTATATTCTTGCCTTTGACCATCTTGATCATTTGGATATGAGAAGTCCGCTACATATGTAGTAATATCTCCTTCTTTAGAAGTTTTTTCTAATGATATTGGTGTTTCATTATTTTCAACACTAAAGTTTTGCATTAAGTATTGAGATTCTTCTCCACCCATTTCACTACTATTATCTTTTACTTTTAGCTCTAGTTTTGCAGTAATATTTTCTCTATCTACTGAAAGTACTTTTACATTTTGTAATTCAAAATTATATGCTAGGCTTAGTGGTGTTATTTCTTGTCTTTTAAGTTCTACATCAGTTTCAGTTTTTTCACCTTTTTGATCTAAGCTATATGTTGCAATTATTTTTAACATTAATGGAGTATTTTTTGGAATATCTTTTCCATCATCATCTGTTTGGAATTCAATTATAAAGTCTTTTTGATCAATTCCT
>CANQQF010000024.1 GCA_947625985.1 uncultured Clostridia bacterium
AAATAGCAGTCATTGAGAGAGGTACTTCAAACAGTATTAATATCAATTGAGTGTGACATATGTTTGACAAACCTACATTGGAAAAATTTTAAATTTTTTATTGACATTGAAAATTATGTTTTATTATAATAAAACATGAAAAGTAATAATGAATAGTATATATTATAAAGTTATTAATATTAAAAAATAAAATAAAAAAAAGAGAGGAGAAAAAGATATGGTAGAAATATTTAGAGAGGTAGCAGAAAGTGCAATGGACACTAGTTTAAGTAATGTATCAGATGGTACAATACTTCTAATGGGTATAGTTTTAATACTAATATTAATTGTTTCTATTTTTGCTTTTGGAGTACAAATAGTTTTAGCATTTAAATATCATAAGTACAACAAAAAACAAAATAGTTTAGGTATGACAGGGCAAGATATTGCAAGGAAAATATTAGACGATAATGACTTACAAAAAATCAAAGTTAAATCAAGTGGTTCAATCCTTTTTGGTAATAGCTATAGTCATTATTTTAAAAAGGTTAGATTAAGAAGATTAACATGGAAGAAAAAATCTGTAGCTTCTTTAGCAATGGCTTCTCAAAAATCATGTTTAGCTATATTAGATAAAGAAGATGATCCAGATATGAAAACTAGAATTAAGTTAACACCAATTATTTATTTTGGACCAATAGCATTTATTCCACTAGTTATTATAGGAATATTACTTGATGTTATAATTATAAAAGGACAATCTCCAGTATGTACTATAGCATGTACTGTAATAGGACTCTTAATTTATATAGCTTCATTTATAATGTCAATAAAGGTACTTAAGACTGAAAAAAAGGCACAAGATAAAGCATATGAATTATTAAAAGAAAATAGTATGGCTACTGATGATGAGCTAGTAATGTTAAAAGAGTTATTTAAACTTTATAATATTCAATACATTAATGATATGGTTATTTCATTATTAGAACTAATTTATAGAGTTCTACAAATTATAGCTATTGCTCAACAAAACACTAACACATCAAATGATTAAATATAAAATAAGGGAGTATATTTATGAAGATTGAAGGAGCAAACTTAGGAAAAAAAGAAGTTGAATATAGACCATTGTCTGAATATCAACTTTTTACAGATGAAGGACAAGAAATTTTAAAAAAACTTGAACAATTATATTTAAAGTTTCAAGCAGAGAGCAAACAAACAGAGGTAAAACCTTTTCCACAAAAAGGGGGAAAAGTAGAAATATCACAAGGAATGGTTAATCATAAATGTTCTAATTCTATAGATTCTTTGAGGACATTATCTCAATATGGAATATTAGCAAGTGAATGGTTTGGTGAAATAGAAAGTGAAAAAGAAGGTGTATTTTGTGCTTTTGTTGATAGAATACATTCAGAAGAATATGATAAAATAAACGGAAATAGAGCCAAATTAAATAGAGCCAAATTATTAAATGCACAAAGATTAAGATCATTTGGTGATGATGTTATATTATTTTTTGATACTACAAATCCAATTATGGAGCAATTACTACATTTAGATTATTTTGAATATGAAAAAGTCAAACAGCAAAACCCGGAAAAACTTACTAAAATATATTCAAAGGATGAAATAGAATTATTTGACTCAATAATTGAACCTTTTTCTCTAAATGGTAAGGATCATCATACAAAAGATATATTGCCATATTGTGATTGGTCTGCAATTCCAGGTGGAATTCCATCACAATTAGTAAATGGTATATGTACTAAAAGACAAAACTATGATAAAGAATATATTGATGAAGTTTCAAAGTTATTTCCAAATGCAACTATATTTAATGGAGAATTAGAAATATTGCATACATCCAAAAGGGAGAAAGATACACAGAAATTAGGAGAAGAAACTCTAGAAGAACAAAAAGATATAGTATTACTAGATGAGATAGAACAAGCACAAGAAAATCAAGTAGAAAAAATTGATAAACAAAAGGAAGGTAAATAGGAGATATTTAATATGGTTGATATTAAATATGCAAATGCATATAATGAAGTACTAGAAATATTAAAATATATTCCATCAGAAGACTATAATAAAATTCCAAAAACTAAAATTGAATTATTTGAAATAAATGCAAATAGAAATTATAGTTTTAATTATAATCCAGAACAAACATTAGAAGAACAGAATGTATCAAAAATAGCGAGAGGTATTATAGCAATTTTATTTAGAGATTATTGGGCTACTGAAGTTCAGAGAGAAAAAATTATTGCTAAACAAAAATATGATAGAATTAAATTAGAAGAAGAAAAAAAAGCTAAATATGATATTGATGTTTTAAAAAATAGAAATAAATTAAGGGAAAATACAGAGTCAAATAATAAAACAAGCCAAGTTTCAATGGTAAAGTATGAAAGATCAATTTTTAAAAGAATTATAAATAAAATTAAAGGAATATTTCATAGATAGAAAATATCAAATTCACAAAAAGTTTTTAACTTTGACTTTAATTGTCAAGGTCAAATTTGCGTATAATTTAGTTTTTAATGAGTAAAGGTATTTTGGATATTTATGTAGACAAAATTGAAATAAAATTATTTAAAGGAGCTCATTAAAGAGCTCCTTTAGTTTTATCCAAATAAGAAGGAGGTAAAAAAATAATATTAAATTATAAAAGAGCTCATTAAAAAGGCTCTTTTTATATATAAAAAGGAGATGAAGAGTAAATGAAAAATATAGTTCTTTGTGGTTTCATGGGAACAGGAAAAACAACTATAGGAAAAGAATTGGCGAAAAAAATGAAATATAATTTTATAGATACAGATGAATTAATAGAAAAGGAACAAACTATTGCTATAAAAGAAATATTTAAAAAATATGGGGAACTTTATTTTAGAGATTTAGAATATAATGTATGTAAAAAAATTTCAAAAATGAATGATCAGGTTGTTTCAACAGGTGGAGGAACAATGACTTATGAACGAAATATTCAAACTATAAAACAAGGGAGTATAGTATTTTTTCTTGATTCATCGTTTTCTGTTATATGTGATCGAATAGGTAAAAGTGATACAAGACCTTTATTCCAAGATAAAATAAAAGCAAAAAAACTTTATGATGAAAGAAAAAAGAAATATGAAAAGTCAGCAGATTATATTATTGAAGCAGATGGTACTGTAGAAGAAGTAACTAAAAAGATAATTGATAAGCTTATGAACTAACGATATTAAAGAAAAATAATTAGAAAGGAATAATATAAAAATGAAAATATTAGTTTTAAATGGCCCTAATCTTAATATGACAGGAACTAGAAAAAAAGATATTTATGGAAGAGAAACTCTTGAAGAAATAAATGAAAATCTGAGAAAATATGGACAACAATTAGGAATAGAGATAGAATTTTATCAATCAAATCATGAAGGGAAAATAATAGATGTTATTCATGAAAGTAAAGATAAATATGATGGAGTTGTAATAAATGCAGGAGCATATACACATTATTCGTATGCAATACGTGATGCAATAGAAGCGGTTGCAGATTATACTCTATATGTAGAGGTACATATGTCAGATATTCATAAAAGAGAAGATTTTAGAAAGATTTCAGTTATTACTGATGTATGCGAAAAACAAATAAGTGGTTATGGAAAAGATAGTTATAAGAGAGCAATAGATTTGTTAGTAAAAAAATTGAAATAAGTAAATTATGTTATAAGGAGAAAAATTATGAATTTAGATTTAGTAAGAAAAAAATTAGATATGTATGATAATATTATAAAAACTATGATAACTTTAAGGATGTCTTTAATTCCTATAGTTACAGATATAAAAATGAAAAATAATATTCCTTTATTTCAACCAAAAAGAGAAGATGAAATATATAAAAATATAGAGAAGTTTTCTGAAGAAAATGGTGTTGATACATTACTTGTAACGCAAATTTATAAGTTGATTATTTCTAATGCTTTAAATATAGAAAAAAAAGTAGCAGAAAATTCTGAAACATCTGTTATAAACAAAGATGTCAAAGAGTTTAAAGAAATAGAGGAAAGGTTTAAAAAACTAGACAACATTTTATTAAAAGAAATACCAGAAATTATTTTAGACATAAAAGGAAGTAATGATTTATCGGATTTAAATTTAACTGAAAAAGCAACATTATATTATAATAAAAAAACAAAAGAAGATTAATTAAACTTTAATTTGAAGGCTTGAATATCATCATAAAAATATCATTCTTTACAAATAAAAAATGCTAATATATAATTAACTAAAATATAAAAGGAGTATAGGAGAAAGTTATGGTTTTATCTATAATACTTACAATTTTGATTTTTGGATTAATGTTTATATACATTTTTTATAGACTAAAAAAATTTTTAAGTTTTTGTAGAATAAAAAATAAAGCTATTACGTGGGTAATATTAATATTAGGTTTAATTATTTTAATTAGTTTTTTGTATATTGATCGAGTTAATACAATAACAGTATTTTTACATTTTGTAGTATTCCTAATGATATTTGATTTAATATTATGGATTGCAAAAAAAGTATCTAAAAATAATTTAAATTATGGAATTAGCTTTATATGTGCTGTATTAGCTACATCAATTTACTTAGGATTAGGTGTATATAATGTATACCATGTATGGGAAACAAGATATGAAGTAGAAGCTACTAAAGATATTGGAGTTGATAACTTTAGAATAGTTCAATTAACAGATAGTCATCTTGGTACAACTTTAGATGGTGATGAGTTAAATGTATATGTTAATATAATTAATGAAAAAAAGCCAGATATAGTTGTAATTACTGGAGATTTTGTTGATGATGATACAAGCTTTGAAGATATGGTTAAAGGTACTTCTGCACTAGGAAACTTAAAGACTAATAACGGAGTTTACTTTTCTTATGGAAATCATGATAAAGGATATTTCAATTACAGAAATTTTGATGATATAAGATTTAGAGAGGAATTAGAAAAAAACAATGTAGTTATTTTAGAAGATGAAAGTTTAGATATATCAGATAAAATTATATTACTCGGAAGACAAGATACACAAGTTCGTGGAAGAAAAAGTGCACAAGAAATGACAAAAGATTTAAATAAAAATAAATATATCGTTGCCTTAGATCATGAGCCAAATGATTATGAAAATGAAAAAGAAGCTCAAATGGATTTAGTATTATCTGGACATTCTCATGGTGGACAAATGATTCCAATTGGACAGTTAAGTGTTATTTTAGGAATTAATGATAGCTATTATGGATTAGAAAGAAGAGATAATACTACATTTATAGTTAGCTCTGGAATTAGTGACTGGGCATTTAAATTTAAAACAGGAACTAAATCAGAATACACAGTTATAGATTTGAAGAATAATAAGAAATAAATTATATACTAAAATTAGAAAAATAGATAGTTTATATACAATTTATAAAGTAGCTATAAAATTTAATAGACATAACTTCCTAATTAGATGTTTTATGTTTAATTAGGAAGAATTTTTTTTGCAAAAAAATAAAAAAAATGACACAAAAAAATTTTTATATGATATAATCACATAAGTATGAGAAAAGGAGGAAAATATATGAACAAAGTTCTAAAAACATTATTGGTAATTAGTGTACTTGTAACTTTACTAGGCGGAAACACAGCCGTATTAGCAGCTGAAGTGACAAATGCAGTAAAAGATGAAAAAACAACAAATTCAGCCCAAAATACAACTAAGAAAAAAACAAATGAAAATACAACTAATAGCACAAATAAAAATACGTCTAAAAACACATCAAAAAATACATCAAAAAACACGTCTAAAAACACATCAAAGAATACGTCTAAAAATACAACAAAAAACACAACCAAGAGCATAACTAATAGTAAAAAAAGAAGTATTGCTAATACGCCAGAACCAACAACAAACTCAAATTTTGATAATGGCAAATCAGCATCAAAAGAAACAAAGCCTGGGAAATTAGAAATTGTTATTGATTTAAGATTTCCTAATAAAGCTGAAACATTAGCAAAAAAGTTAAATGTCAAAGTGACAAATAACGAAACAAAAAAAGTATTTGAACCTACTGAAAAAAGTAGAGATTCTCAAAGGATTTTTTATACATTTACAGATAAAGAGTTCTTAGAAGGAACATATACTTTGGAAATATCAGGGGCAGGATACAAATACTTTTCACAAAGTGTAGAAATCCAAAACAATACAACAACACAATTAAGTTATACAAATGGTTATGACTGTGAATATTTGTCAGTAGTTGGAGAACAATCTATTATTGGAGTAATTGGTATTGGAGATATCAACCAAACTGGAGCTATTAATAACGACGATGAACAAGCCATGATTAATCATATTCAAAGTGGATCAAAAGATTTAACTTATGATTTGAATGGTGACAATGAAGTCAACATAATAGATTTGTCATATATTTCTATAAACAAAGACACTGAAAATCACGAATATAAAAATGCAGATTATACTGCTAGACCATGTAATATTGCTAATTTTGAAGGTATAACACAAGAAAATTTTGAACATGAGGGAACAACTGTTGATGGAGATTTAACACAAATTTTAAATAATAATAGTGAAAAAGTATCATTAAAACCTGAAAATGGTAAAGATATTTCATCTAGCAATCCAGTAGAAATTGCACTTAATATAGATGACAATACAGTACAAACTGAAATGATTACAATAGCACCACCACTAAATTCAGAAAACAGAATTGAAAGTGGTGAAGCAATAATTGTAGGAGAAGATGAAGAAGGAGTAACTAAAGAAATACATATTCCAATAGGAAATGGCACTTCAACTATAAATTCTATAGCAGAAGTAGAATTATATAAAGTAGCAGAAGTAGATAATGGTGTTAAATCAGATATAACTACACCAACTACAACACCTTCAGCTGAGCCACAAAAAGCAGAAGGATCTGCAGATATAACACCAAATGGAACAATAGAGCTTGATTTAAAAGGAAAAATAGCAGTAAAAAAGGTTACTATAAGAGTTGAAGGAACAAAAAGTAAAAAATTAGCGGACATAGCAAAAGTTGAATTCTTAAATGATATGGGAAACAAAATTCCAGAACCAAAATTAGATGTTCCTGATAATGTTATTGCTAACCAATTCTCAGATGAAAAAGCGATAATAACTTGGGATCACTTAACAAATGTAACAGGATATGAAGTACGTTTAAAAGCTAAAATAAAAGGAAAAGACGTAGAAGAATACCATTCAGTACAAGGTAACATGCTTACATTAGAACAAATTGGTGGAACAGGAATTAAAGATTTAACTAAAACTGAAGTTACTGTAGAAGTTCGTTCAATAAATGGAGAATGGAAGAGTGCATACAGTGAAGCAACAATAATGAAAATAGTAACATTCAATAGACCACCAAAACCTGAATATGTAACTGTAACAGGTGCATATAGAGAACTTAAAGTATCATGGAGAGAAACTAATAAAGCAGACAGCTTTGATATATATTATAGAAAATATGAAGATGGTGAATATATACATGTAAATGAAGAGCCAATACCAGGAACTTCAACAAGTTATACAATATCAGGATTAGAAGCTGAACAATGTAGATATCAAGTATATTTAACAGCAACAAATGAAAATGGAATAAGTGAACCTTCAGTAACAGCAGTTGGAGAAACAAAAATAGTTCAACCAGCTATTTTACCAAAATACAGATTAATAAATGGACCACAAATAAAAGATGGAGAAGAAGTCGAAGGTGCTTTAACACAACATATTAAATATGTTGAAAATGAACAAAAAGTAGCTACTGAATATCCTAAGTATAACCCAGTAGGTGGAAATAAACCAGTAACTATGGAAGGTAGTGAATTAGATCAAAAAACAGGAGTTAAAAATTCAGCATTAGGTGTATTTGATAATAACTATGCTTCATATTGGCAAAAGAAAGACTGGGACGATGGTGGAACATATAGTGATAACAATGGAAATAAAGGTGTAACAGTTACTTTTGATCAAAAATATGAAATGAATTATATTTCATATGCACAAATTGAAAACTTAGATGTAATTGATAAAGCAACTGTACTATACTGGGATGATGCAGGAAAAATACAAAAAGCTACAGTATCAGCAGTAAAAACAAAGAAAGACGAAAATGGAAGAGACTATGTACTAATTAAATTAGCACAAAAAATAAATACAAATAAAGTCAATGTTCAAATCGGAAGAACTTATGGATATATTGAGAAATTAACAATTGCAGAAATGAGATTCTATAAATATGACAGTTTAGAAGATGATATATTAGCATTGTATGCAGATCAAATGCATTTAACATTAAAAGATGACGTAACATCAGATAAATTAGAAGAATTACAAAAAAGATTAGATACAGTAGATGAAGAAAGTGGAGAATATCATCCAGAAAGAGCTGAATTGCAAGTAGAATTAAATTTTGCAAAAGAAATTTTCGAACAAAAAAATAATTTAAAACCAGCAATAAAAATTGATACAACAATAAGTAAAAAGTATGATTCACATGTAAGATTCCAAAGTGGACTAAATGCATGGCAACCACTAGGAATAGTAACACATAGAGGAGAAAACTTAACAATATATGTTGGAAATCCAAACAAACAAAATGGAGATAAAACAGAATTAAACTTAATTACAACTCAATATGATGCGGAAGCTTCAGCATGGATGACTAGTGCTAAACAATTAAAAGTTGGTAAAAATGAAATTACAGTAGAAAATGTACCAGGATTTAGTTTAGATGTTGAAACTGGTGGATCAGCATATATAGAATATACTGGAAGCAATAAAAATGATGTATATGGAGTTAGAGTTATTGGTGGAGAAGATATACCAATGTTAGATATAACAAAAAATTCTAAAGGAGAGCCATATGCAGATGAATCAGCTAAGATAGCAGCAGTAAAAGAATATGTAGAAGAATTAGAAGAAAGAGTTACAGGATTAGAAGATCTACATAAAAAGAATCACGATGGAAATAAAAATAAAGAGTTAGATCACAAGTTTGACTCAAGTACATGTTTGTTAGGTGCTACAGAAATAGTACTAAATAAAGCAATGTATTCTGTATCAGGAGTGAAAATTTATGAAGGTCTAGGAGATGGAGATATAGACGCTAAGACAAATAAATTATATAAATCTTTATGTGCAATGGATGAAATGATAGATTTATTCTATTCTCATAAAGGATTATCAACAGATCCTAATGCAGGAGCTAAAAACCAATATCCATCATCAAGATTTGACATAAGATATCACAGAATGTTTGCAGGAGCAGCAATGTATGCAGGAGGACTTCATATAGGAATTCCAGAAGGTGATGTAGCAACATTATCTAAGGGACAACCAATACAAGCAACTCCAGAAGGTAAATATAAAAGTGGAAATTACTTTGGATGGGGAATTTCACATGAAATAGGTCACATAATAAATGAAAGTGCATATGTTCATGGAGAAGTTACAAACAACTATTATTCAGTATTATCTCAAGCAGAAGATACAAATAGTTCAGTACGCTTTAGCTATCCAGAGGTATATAAGAAAGTAACATCAGGAACAATTGGAAAAGCACAAAATGTATTTACACAATTAGGATTATATTGGCAATTACATTTAGCATTTGACAAAGGAGGATACAACTTTAAGAAATATGATACATATGAAGAACAAAAAGCTAATTTAATAGTAGCAAGAATGGATTCATATGCAAGAGATACATCAAGTGCTCCAAAAATTGCAGATGGAATAGAATTAAAACTTGATTCAGATTCAGATAACAATTTAATGAGATTAGCATGTGCTGCAACTCAGAAGAATATATTAACATTCTTCAAAAAATGGGGAATGGTACCAAATGATGATACAATAGCTTATGCTTCACAATGGGGAGAAGAAGATACAAAAGCTATATGGTACATAAATGATGAAGCAAGAGCTTATGAATTGGCAGGAAAAGATCCAATGCCTAAAGATACAGCTGTAGAAGCAACAAGAGAAATTGGAGATCATAGCAATGAGGTAAAACTTACATTAGGAACAACAAATGAAAATAAAGATGCTATATTAGGATATGAAGTAATCAGAAATTACTGGAAAAACAATGAAGTTGTTTCAGAACCTGTAGGATTTATAACAACAGATGATGCAAAAACAGACGAAAATGGAAAAGTAACATATACTGATACAATTGAGACTATAAATAACAGAGTATTTACATACAAAGTTGTTGCTTATGATAAATATTTAAATGCTACAAAAGAAACAACATTAGAACCAATTAAAATTTCACATGATGGACAAATTGGTGAAAAAGAAGATTGGGGAATAGAAACTAACTTAATAACAGAAGGTGAAGAAAATAACAATACATCTAAAGAACCAGCAGATAATGAATGTCACCAACCAAATCCAGAAAAAGTAACAGAAAAAGCAATTGATGTATTATTAAATAATGAAAATACAACAGATTATGTAGGAAAAGCTCCAGAAGGTAAAGATGGAGAAATAACAATTTCATTACCAGAGGTTAAAAAATTAGTAGGATTAACATATGCTTCAGAAAATGAAGATAATGTAATAGAAAATTATGAAATACAGGTAAGTACAAATGGAACAAAATGGACAACTGTAGCTAAAGCAGAAAACTCTGATTCAAAAACAATATACTTCAATGCACAGGGAAATGATTCTTTATATATGTATGATTATGATGCTTCATATGTAAAATTAATAACTAAAGACTCAAAAGTTTCAATTAATAGAATTGACTTACTTGGACAAACAGGAGACAATGTAACATTCTATGAGAAAGATGAAGAAGGTCAAAAGACAGAACCTATTGGAATACTAAAAGAAGATTTCCAATATGCATCAGGTGAAGGACATGTAATTCCAAAAGATTCAATAGTATTTATCGGAGATTATAAAGGAAACCCAGCATATAATGTTGTAAAATTATGGTATCAAAATAGTGAAGAAATAAATAGTCCTGAATTGCAATCAACACAAGGTTATAAATTAATAAGTGGAGATCAAATTATTTTAGCACCTGATCCACATTCAGAAAACTTAGGAGAAACAGAAAAAGGTACATGGATTTATTGGGTATCACCATTAAATGATGAAGGAAAAGAAAATCCTGTATATAAACAACTAAAGAATGATTTAGGAAAAGGAAAAGTAAGAGCAGAGCTTTACCGTGTTGATGATGCAAATACACTAGAAAACGAAAGGTTAGTTAGTGATACATTATCATTGACACTTCCAAAAAAACTTCCCGAAATAAAACTTTCAGGAGTTAAAATAAATTAAGTGAAAGGAGGACAAAATGAAAAGTAATAAGAAAAAAATAGTATTATTATCCATAATTTTTATAATAATTATTTCATTAGTATTTACAATTACAAAACTAGTAACAGCAACTACAGATAATACACCACCAGCTAATGAAACAAAGGTAGTAGTAGTTAAAGATGAAAATGATGAAAAATTAATTCATTTACGTTTAGCTATGAAAGATGGAGTAAATGATAAGGGCACAGGAGAAGCAGCAAGTATAGCATCATTCCAAGTTGGACTAAATGTAAATGTTGATGATCATGTTGGAGTAAAATTTGATTTTAGTGATGAAATAAAAAATCAAGAAACAAGAAGATTAATGGAATCTAATTATAATGAAGAAGATGACAAATTATACATATACTATGTAGGAACAGAAGATCTAAATGATGCAAAAGATCCAAATGCGTTAGAAATTGGAACAATAAAAGTTGATACAGATAAAGAAGCAACAATAAACATAACGCCGATAAATAAATTTTCAACAGCTGCTTCAGTTGGACATACAAAAACAGAATTTGATTCAGTTGATTCAGTAGAATATATAATTAATAGACCAGCAGATGAGGCACCAAGTACAGAGCCTTCAGTAAAACCAAGTGAAGAGGCAAGTACAGAGCCTTCAGTAAAACCAAGTGAAGAAGCAAGTACAGAGCCTACAACAGAACCAAGTGAAGAAGCAAGTGCAGAGCCTACAACAGAACCAAGTGAAGAAGCAAGTACAGAACCTACAACAGAACCAAGTGAAGAAGCAAGTACAGAACCTACAACAGAACCAAGTGAGGAAGCAAGCACAGAGCCTACAACAAATCCATCTAGCAATCCTGAGGTTAATGTAAGTACACCACCAACAACAAATAATAATGACAATAATAGTGGATCTAATAATGGATCAACAGATGGTAAAAATGGTTGGAGTGCAAACGATACTGATAAAGGTAAAGGTGGAGAGAAAGGAACAGTTGCAGATAGAATAATTAATTCATTTAAAACAGGAGCTAACCATTCAGCAGGACGTATATTAATTATATTAGCAGTATTAGTTTTGATAGCAATTGTAATAATAAAAAAGAAGATAAAAATGAAAAATAAAAATACTAAATAATTAATACACTTATAATAAAAAACAGTTATTGAAAATATTCAATAACTGTTTTTTTATACTACTTAAATACGTAGAAATGTTCAGTTTTATTTATCTAATATTTAATACCTAAAAAAATAATTTCAACAAATAGAAATCTTTAAAGAAACATACACAGACCAAACTAATTGTATTCATTATTTTAATGAATATATTTAGTGATGGACCAGCTGTATCTTTAAGAGGATCTCCTACTGTATCACCAACAACTGATGCAATATGTTGATCAGTTCCTTTAAGACCTAGCGCTTCAATATATTTTTTAGAATTATCCCAAGCGCCACCACTATTACCATAGAATATTCCAAGTAAAGTGGCTGCAATAATTGCCCCAAATAATAATCCTCCAACAAACAAAGGTCCAAATATGAAACCTCCAATTATCGGAATCATAACAGCAATTATAGCAGGAGTTTTCATACCTGACAGTGCTCCATTAGTGGATATTTTAATACAACTTTCATAGTCAGGTTTTACTAGACCTTCTCTTAGACCTTCAATTTCATTAAACTGTCTTCTTACTTCTGAAACCATTTTTTCAGCAGCATTTGATACTGCTTCGATTAACATTCCAGAAAAATAGCAGATTATAGATCCACCAACGATTATACCAAAGAAAACCTCTGGACTAATAACATTCAATGAAACATCAGAACTAATTGAAGTGAAACTGTACATATAAGAATTTAGTAATGAAATAGTAGCGAAAGTCGCTGAACCTATTGCAAAACCTTTTCCTACTGCAGCTGTTGTGTTACCAACTGAATCTAATTTATCAGTGATTTTCCTTACGTCAGCATCTAAATGTGCCATTTCAGCAATGCCACCAGCATTATCACTTATAGGACCATAAGTATCAACAGATACTGTTATTGCTACAAATGATAACATGCCTATTGCTGCCATAGCAATACCATATATACCTGCAATTTGTGAAGATAGAAATACGCCTATTCCAAGAATAATACAGGCAACTAATGTGGATTTCATACTGCATGAAATTCCCTGAGTAATAGTTAAAGCTGTTCCAGTTTTAGAAGCTTCAACTATTTTTTTTGTAGGATTATAATCATAGCTTGTATAGTATTCAGCTGTCATTCCAACTAAAACACCACAAATAATTCCTACTATTGCTGCCAACCATGGAGAAATATAGCCTAATGCAAATGGTAAATCTCCAAGATCTGCTCCAAAGAACATGAAATGTGTTAAGAAATAACTTGAAACTCCTGTTAATCCTGCAGTAAGCCATGTTCCAATGTTTAGAGCTCGATGTGGCTTTTTGCGTGCATTTTTTATAAATACAAACATCAGACCAATGATAGATGATACTAATCCAAGTGATACAAAAGCAATAGGATATATGATCATTATTTCAAGTAATGCCTTACTAAAAACCAAACCTTTAGTTTGAAATCCAATATAAAGGAATATTGGAGTAATTATAGCACTTACTATTGCACCTACATTACTTTCTAATAAGTCTGACCCTAATCCTGCTGTATCACCAACATTATCGCCAACACAGTCAGCTATAACTGCTGGATTTCTTCTATCGTCTTCTGGTATATTTTCTTCATTCTTTCCTACTAAGTCAGCACCCATATCAGCTGCTTTAGTGTATATACCTCCACCGACTCGGTTGAACATTGCAACAATAGAGCAACCAAGAGCATATGAAGTTAATATCATAGACATAGGAGTGAAACCTATACCACACCAATTTATAAAAGTATTCATATCATATAGATAAGATCCATATAAGAAAAATACTGATACAATGCCAATGAGTGAAAATGAAGCTACACTCAGTCCCATGATACTACCACCACGTAGAGCAATTTTTAAGGTTCTTCCAATTCCACCTGTTTCTTTAGCAGTATTTGTTACTCGTACATTTGCATATGTGGACATTTTCATACCAAAAAATCCTGCTAATGCACTCATAAACGCACCAATCATAAAAGATACAGAACTAGGTATAAAGATAAAAATTGCTTGTAAAACTGCAATTCCAATAACTACAAGTATTAGTACTTTATATTCACTTTTTAAAAAAGTACTAGCACCAGTTCTAATTGCTAATGCAATTTCTGCCATTTCATCTGTGCCTTCATCAACCTTTTTAACTTTAAAAAAATTAAATATAGCATAAGATATACCTAAAATAGCAATAAATAACGTTACGATTAAATAATTGTTAATAATCATTTTTTTCCTCTTTCGTGAATTAAAATTAAAAAAACAAATTTCTTTAATTTAGACAAAACTGAACTTTTTAAATTTTCAAAGTGCTAAAAACTTGTTAAATTATATCAATGTTTTATAAAAAAGTCAATAGATTATGTAAATAGAAACTTTAAAAAATAAAAAAGTTGCAAAAAGCAAATAATATTAAAGAAATCCAAAAATTACACCTGTCTCTATATGCTGCCTCTACTCTAGCTTCTGGAGTTAAATTATTCCGAGACATTTAAAATTACCTCCTTAAATTATTAAAATCAGGTAAAAAAATGTTTTGATAATTATATACAAATCTACATAAAAAGTTAAATAATAAATTATGGTATTGATTTATTTATTAGAAAATGATAAAATAGAATATATAAAATTTAGTTATGTTTAAAGGGAATCTCAGTAGAACTTTATAGTAACTTATAGAGAGATAATGTTTGCTGGAAATTATCAGTATATAAAGTTTGAATTACAATTCTTATAGTAACTAACGTATGGCTACGAACAGCTATAATGAGGCAATAATAAAATTATTGTAAATAAAGGTGGTACCACGAAGACAATTCGTCCTTTAATTTGGATGAATTGTCTTTTTTTAATTTTAGGAGGTGATGTTATGACCCTAAGAATTAAATTTGAAAAAATAATTTGTGGGTTCATCTATACTACTAATCCATATAATGAAAAAATAAAATAGAAAAGGAGAAATTAATATGGATGAAAATATAGAAATAATAAAAAGAAAAGCTGTACAAATTTTGTCAGAAGAAGACTTAGATAAAAAGTTAAAAAGTGGAAAAAAATTAATAATAAAATTGGGAGCAGATCCATCAAGACCAGATTTACATATTGGACACAGCGTTGTTCTAAGAGTATTAAAACAGTTTCAAGATATGGGTCACGAAGTTGTATTTGTGGTTGGAGATTTTACAGGAATGATAGGAGATCCATCTGGAAAAAGTAAAACAAGACCATCTTTAACATTTGAGCAGACAAGAAAATCTGCAGAAACATATATGAAACAAGCTACAAAGATTTTAGATAAAAATAAAACAAGAATAGCATTTAATTCAGAATGGTTATCTAAAATGAATTTTGAAGATGTTATAAAATTAACTAGTAAATATACTGTAGCGAGAATAATGGAGAGGGATGATTTTAAAAATAGATTTGAAAACAATATGCCTCTTTCAATGCATGAATTATTATATCCTTTAATGCAAGGATATGATTCAGTTGCTTTAAAAGCAGATATAGAAATTGGAGGAACAGATCAAACATTTAATTTATTAGTTGGTAGAGAACTTCAGAAGGATTATAACCAAGAAAGCCAAGTTGTAATGACTTTCCCATTATTAGTAGGGTTAGATGGAAAAGAAAAAATGAGTAAATCATTAGATAATTATATAGGAATTTCAGACTCTCCATTTGAAAAATTCAAAAAGAGTATGAAAATTCCTGACGAAGTTTTAAGGCAATATTTTGAACTTGCAACAGATTTACAAAAACAAAGAATAGATGAAATAATGGCAATGGATATAAGAGATGCACACATGGAGTTTGCAAGAGAATTATTGAAAATGTATGATAATGAAGAAGAGTTTGAAGAGTTGAAACAAAAATATTTAAAAATTGCAAAAGGAGGTATACCAGAGAATATTGAGACATTAAAAATTGAAGAGAAAGAAATAGGAATATGTGATTTGTTATTAAAAATAAAATTTGCAAATTCAAAGAGTGAAGCTAAAAGAATGATTTTAGGTAACGGAGTTAAGATCAATTCTAAAATTGTAACAGATATAAATTTGAAAATAAAAATAAAAGATGGGGTTGTAATACAATTTGGAAAAAATAAAATAAAGAAAATTATTCAAGTATAAAAACGTTTTATAAAATATTAACTAAAATACTTGTTTTTTATAAAAAATTAAAGTAATATAGATATAGCATAATAAGTTATAATATATTATGAGTAGCACAAAAGAAAGGAAGGAAAATAAAATGATAAAAGTTTTATTTGTTTGCTTGGGAAATATATGTAGATCACCTATGGCAGAATGTATGTTTAAAGATTTAACTAAAAAAAGTGGAGTAGAAAAACAATTTTATATAGACTCTGCAGCAACTAGTTGTGAAGAAATAGGAAACCATATGCATCAAGGAACAAAAAATAAATTAGAGGAAATGCACATAAATTGTGGTAACCATACAGCAAGAAAATTAACAACACATGACTACGAGATGTTTGATTACATAATAGGAATGGAAAAATCAAATATAGAGAATATAAAGAAAATTGTTGGAGAAGACAAACAAAATAAAGTATATAGATTATTAGACTTTTCAAAAAATCCAAGAGACATTTCAGATCCTTGGTATACAGGAAATTTTGATAAAACTTATGATGATATAAATGAAGGACTAAATGAATTTATGAGATTTTTAGTTTTTCATAGTAAATAATACTTGACGAAAGCTTTAAAATTAAACAAAAATAGTTTGATTTTAGAGCTTTTTAAAATGAAAAATAATATGTAATATTAATGATACAAAAATGAAACAAAAACTTAACAAAAATATAATGTATGCGTTATGTACTTTTGAATAGAAAAAGTCTATACTTAAAATAGTATAAAATTATGAGGGAAGGTGTCATCTTGAGTTTTCAAAAATCTAGATATAATAAAAGAAAAGTCAAATTAATAATATATGTAATAATGATAGTTGCTATTTCTATTATACTTTTATTTAAATATAGATATGAAAGTTTGAAACCGTATAGTACAACTACAATAGAGAATATTAGAGCTGAGCTTTCAAATTCTGATTCTGAGACAGAAATTCAACCAATTGCAGAAAATGTTCACAAAATTATAACATCTGTTGAAGGAGAAGGAGGAACTATAACTGATTCAGGAGAAGAATTTTGTGAAGAGGTTCAAGATGGTCAGACTAGTATAAAGGATATAAAAATAACGCCAGATAAGAATTATAAAATTGGAAGCATAAAAATTAATGGACAAGAACAAGAATTTACACCAGATTCTGATGGTACATATACATTGCCAAAACTTCAAAATGTAACACAAGACATGAACATAGTTGTAACTTTTATACATAAGAAAGGAAAAGTTGTAGTACATCATTATATAGATGGAACAACTACACAATTAGTGCCAGATCAAGAGTTCGAAGTAAACTATGGAGAGGTTTATGAAACAAACCAAATAACTAATAAACCAGAATATGAAGGTGCTTCATTTCCAAGCAATAGATTTGGAATTGTAGATAAAGACCTAATAGAAGTTACTTATACATATAAAATAAAAATATTTCTTATTATGACTGAAGTTGAAGGAAAAGGTGGAACTATAACTGATGGAGATAAAGATTTTAGTGAAAAAGTAGAGTATGGAAAAGATAGTACTAAAGATATAATTGTAACTCCAGATGAAGGATATAAGATAGAAGAAATTAGAATTAATGAAAAAACACAAGAGTTTACCCCTGATTCTAGTGGAAAATATAATTTAGGTAAATTTACAGCTGTTAAAGAGCATAAAAGTGTAATTGCAAAATTTTCTGAAAAAGGACCAGATACTTCTAAGATTACAGTTAGATATGTTGATAAGACAACAGCTAAACCATTAGATGATGATGTAGAGTTTGAAAATGTTGTAGGAGAAATTGTTGATTTTACAAAATACAGAAAAACATTTGAAGGTTATACTATGGTTGAAGAGCCAAGATGGCAAGAAAATACAAATGTTTTTACATTTTATTATAAAAAGAATGCTAGAGTAAGAGTTAAATATATAGATATTGGTACAAATCAAATTATGGACGAAGTTGTTAAAGACGGGCTTGTAGGTGATGAATTTACAGCTGAAGAAAAACAATTCGATGGTTATATCTTAACAGGAGCACCATATGACAGAACTGTAAAAATGACAGAAGAAGAAATCGTTATGGAATTCTATTATAAAAAAGATGATAGTGCTAATAATAATGAAAATAATGGTGACAATGAAAATAACAATGGAGGTAACAGTCGGAGATAATAATGGAAGCAACAATGGGAATAATGGTAACAACGGAAATTCAGGAGCTGGAAATGATGGAGGATCTGGAAGCTCAGGAAATGGCTCAGGAAGTAGTTCAGGAAGTGGATCAGGAGGAGGTTCATCTGGCGGAGAATCATCATCAGGAGGAAGTTCTGCAAGAGGTAGCTCAACATATGGAAATGGGGTAGATAGGACAACTATAAATGGAATTACACTTCCTAAAGCAGGTGAGACAATGTTTTTTGTAGTAATAATTTCACTAATAACTATTAGTGGCGGTATAGCATATATAAAATATAAACATATTAAAATAAGATAAAATGTTGAAAGTATACATAAATTGTGATATAATTTATGTATACTTTTATAATATAGGAGAGAATTATGAAAAAGTTTAACAATTTATCTAATCGGAATGATAAAGATGTAGAAGAAAGATTATATAATTCGTTACGCTATATGGTAATTACTTCATTAGTATTAACATTGGTGATAGCAGCTTTACTACCTAAAATAGCTTTAGTATATTATAAAATCGGATATGACCGTGAATTAGAAAAACATGATGAATATGTCATAGAAGATGAAAGAATTACAGATATAATTGATGAGAAAACTGTTTTCTTCGATGTTCCAAATGAGTTTGCTGAATATACTAATATTGATATGACTGATATATCTCTTGAAAAAGAAGAAAATATGCATAGATGTATTATATTAGCATATTTAACTTTTTT
>CANQQF010000025.1 GCA_947625985.1 uncultured Clostridia bacterium
TTAATTAATGTTTGTGGTGTTACAACATCTAAGTCTTGAATTGTCATTCTTTCACGAACAACTCTTTCCAATCTTGTTAAACCAATTCTGAATTGGTTTTGTAATAATTCACCTACACTACGTATTCTACGGTTTGCTAAGTGGTCAATATCATCTGGTCTTCCTAATCCATGTGACATGTTTAGTAAATAGTTAATAGAAGCTAGCATATCTTCTGTTGTAACATGTTTTGGAACTAATTCATCCATTCTTTCTTTTAACATTTTTACTAAATCTTTTTCATCTGTATTATCGATTATATCTTTTAATACATTATAATTTACATGTTCTTTGAAATGTAATTTACTTAAATTAACATTTGGTAATACTTTATGGATATTAACTGTACTATTTCCTATAATTCTTACCATTTGTTCTCCAAGCATAATATCAACAGTATTTATTCCTGAGTTTTGAATATTCTCTGCTACCTCTTCTGATATTACTTCTCCTGCTTGTACAAAAACCTCTCCAGTTTCACTATCAACTATATCTGTTGCAGCTACTTTGTCTTTAATTCTTCTAGCTAAACTTAATTTTTGATTAAATTTAAATCTACCTACTTTTGCTAAATCGTATCTTCTATTGTCATAGAATAATCCATTGAATAGATTTCTTGCTGCATCAACTGTTGGTAATTCTCCTGGTCTTAACTTTTTGTAGATTTCGATTAATGCGTCTTCTTGAGTTTTTATTGGATCTTTAGATAAAGTTGTATTTATTAATACTTCATCTCCAAAGAAATCTCTAATTTGGTCATCTGTTATTAATCCAATAGCTCTTAATAATGTTGTAATTGGAACTTTTCTTGTTCTATCAACACGAACGTAGAATATATCATTTCCATCTGTTTCATATTCTAACCAAGCTCCTCTAAGTGGCATTACTGTTGATGTATAAGTTTTCTTACCTGTTTTAGTATCAAAAATCTCGTCATAATAACATCCTGGTGAACGCACCAATTGACTTACTACAACTCTTTCTGCTCCATTGATGATAAATGTTCCACTATCTGTCATAAGTGGAAAATCACCTAAATAAATTTCTTGCTCTTTAATTTCTCCAGTTTCTCTGTTAATAAGTCTAACTTTTACGTGTAACCTTGTTGAATATGTTGTGTCTCTTTCTTTTGCTTCTTCTAATGTGTATTTTGTTTTGTCTTCCATGTAGTAATCGAAAAATTCAAGAACTAAATTTCCAGAATAGTCTTCTATAGGTGAAATATCTTTTAATACTTCTCCTAGACCTTCTTCTACAAACCAGTTATATGAATTTTTTTGAACTTCAATTAGGTTTGGCATTTCTATAAAGTCGCCAACCTTTGCGAAATTTTTACGAGTTACTTTCTCGTACTTAACTTCTTTTAATTTCAAAAAAATCACCCCTAAAAAATATTAAGCAGAATGAAAATTTATAAAATATTAAAAAAAGTCCCTCTCAACAAAAACTCTCTTGATGAAGTGATAAAATTGTCTGCTTTTACAATTTCTCTTTCTTCATGGATTGTTAGTGTTAATTCCTCTTTTTTTAATTTTTAACAAATTGAATTAAATTTGCTTGACCTAAATTTAAATAAAAAGTTTTAAACAACAGCAAAAGAGCTGTTGAGAAAATCTCTGTTTCTCAACCGGCTCTAAAGATTTATTGTTTTTACTTTTTATTTACTTTTTCTATCTCAATCACCCTTAAAACAAAAATATGATTAAGCTTATTTCTTAATTTGCAAATCTTTATATATAGTATCACATTTTCTTGCTTAAGTCAAGGGTTTGAGACATTTTTTAAACTTTTTATTTTTGATTTTTATAGTTTCTTTTTATTCTTTTTAATTTTTATTATTATTACTATTCCTACTAACGAACTTACCATCATTGCTAAGTAATATATTATTATATCCCCTGTATGTGGTGATGTATTAGGAACATCTGTATATGTCTCAGTATAACTTTTTGATTCACCTGCCGCCTTATCTGGGTCTAATTGTGAATATCCATTCTTATATATTGTGTTATTTTTTGATGTACCTGTTTCTCCATTACTTCCACTTTCACTTAATTGACTTCCTCCTGAATTGTTAGAATCATTAGGTTGGTCATCACTTGGACTAACACTTGGTTTAGTGCTTGGTTCGGTACTTGGTTCAGTACTTGGTTCAGTACTTGGTTTAGTACTTGGTTCGGTACTTGGTTCAGTGCTTGGTTCGGTACTTGGTTCAGTGCTTGGTTCAGTACTTGGTTCAGTGCTTGGTTCATCTGTAGATGGTGGTACAGTATAAGTATTTGCATATTTTATTAAAACTGAATTTCCTATATCATCAAATACTTTTCCCTCATCTGTTTTGAATATAGACTTAGAAGGTCCAGGCTCACCCAGTGGATTCATATATCCATCTAATAAATACTCACCTTCTTCTAATTCCGTTATACCAACGTGTGATGCTGATATTGTACATCTAGTTTCTTTTAACCATTCAAATTCACCAGATTTATTTAATTTTACTAAATAAAAGTTACCTTCTTTTTTTAGCGTGTATTTTTCTGAATCGATTTTTAATTCTTCTCCTGGAAATTTATATGTAAATAAATATCCATTATCTTGGGTTTGAATAATTTCTTCTATAGAAAGACTTTGCAATACTGTGCACACATCTCTATCCAATATCTTTTTCCATTCAATTTTGTTATCCTTATCATATTTAATTATCATTCCTCTTTTGAAATCTTTTCTATCAGTTGGAAATCGCTCTTCTTCAGAGTTCGGATACTCTTCTGTATAATAACCACTATATATATATCCACCGTCATTTGTTGATTTTAAAGAAGATATATTTTGACTTTCTAAATAGTCTTCTACTATTATTGCTTTAAACTCTCCATTTTTTGAATATCTAAATACTAAGCACTGTTGTTTTTTTGTACAGTCTATTGTTTTATCATTATCATAAGTTATACTTGTATCTCTTATTCCATCATACCATAACAAATAATCTTTTTCTGTTGTTACTTCAACTCTTCCACTAATATAACCATTGTCAGAAATAAAATTATTAGCCCATTCTACTTTTCCTTCACTATCATATTTTATAAGCAATTCAGCATACTTATTTTCTGGATTAGAAAATTTTTGTCCATTTTCTAATTCTATCTCTTGATCATAATCTCCTACTAATATAATTGACCCTTGGTCATCCACAATATTTATTATCTGTTCTTCAAAAGGAAAACTATCTACTGGATTTTCATAATTTTTATATGAAACAACATTTCCGTTTTCATTATATTCTATAATAAATACATTATCATTTTTACCTTTTTTAGCTATTTCTATATTTCCATCTATTTGTATTTTATCACTATTAGTCGTTCCTGCTATTATATATTTACCTTCTGCTGTTACTCTAATGTCGCCAATAGCTTCATCCTTTGTTCCTGTAATACTTCTACTCCATTCTATTGCTCCATCTTTGTTATATTTTATTATTAAAGAGTCTTCTTCACCTTTATTTTCATAAACTTGTCCATTACCTAGTTTTATATTATCTCCATAATAGAAATTAGCAAGAATCCATCCTCCATCTGGTGTTTTTTTTATATTAGTTATATTATTAGTTGGACACATATCATTATCATCATGGTGATTTATACAGTCTGCCCATACTGATTCAGTTCCATTATATTTATTAATTTCATTCTCTCCAATTGCTTTACTTGGGTTAAATATTGATATAAATATTATTAATATCAACCCTACGATTGATATTTTGGATATTTTTTTCATGCTCTTCATATCTTTCCTCCAATATACTTTAATATTCTATATTAAAAGTATATTAAATAATATCTATTTTGTAAAGCATTTTCTAATTTTGTTTATAACTTTTGTTTTTTATGTTATCTACATTAAACCATTATTAAATTAATAAGTTAAATACTTGACAAAAATTATTTTGTAGTTTAATATCAACATATTGATTTTAAAGTTTGATTTTAGAGAAGGGACTGATTAATAATAATGACTACCTTACCATTTTTTATTAAATCCATAATTACAGCTATAATAGGGGCTATTCCAATCATCGAATTAAGAGGAGCTATTCCAATTGGTGTTTTCACTTTCCACTTAAGTTATATAGAATCGTTTCTATGTAGCTTTATAGGGAACATTATACCTGTTTATTTCATAGTTAAGTTTATTAGACCATTGTTTGATTTTTTTGGAAAATGGAAACCTTTTAAAAAAATCATTGATTGGGCAACAGAAAGAGCAACAAAAAAAATAGAAGAAAGTGAAAGACTTCAAAATTTCGTTTCACTTGGATTATTTTTATTTGTTGCTATTCCGCTTCCTGGAACTGGAGCATGGATTGGCTCACTAATTGCTAACTTTTTAGATGTTCCACCAAAGAAAGCTGTTCCAACTATTATATTAGGAGTTTTAGTTGCAGGTATTTTAATACTTTCTCTTACTGCTGCCGCAAATGGTGGAATTCAATTTATTCTAAACAGAAATTAAAAAGATGTAGGCAATTCGCCTACATCTTTTTAATTGTCTGGTGTTCCTTCATCTATTATTTGTTTTATTGCTTTATACTGATCTCTAACATTTTCTACGCAGTGAATATATACTCCATTTATTTGTCCTGCGTTGTTATGTCTATTTGAAGAATTATATACTCCTGTTGTAGCATTTGTAGTTAATTTAATTGTCCCTAAATTTAATGCTCTTTCTAAAACATTTTGTCTTAATGATACTTCTCTTATATATTGATATTTTAATTCTTTTTCTTCTTTATTTAAAAATCCATCTATATATTCAACTTTTGTTGCATAAAAGTTATATTCCATATTATCATATTGAAACTTTCCTAATGTCATTTTAACTACAGTATAAATAATTCCTGCTAAAACAGTTAAAAATCTTGAAAAAGGCCATATTATCAATAAATATATAAGATTCGGTAAGAAAAACCCAATAATGATCAATACTCCTATAAATTGAATTATTGTAGTAATAAGTTTATACGTTAAATTATAATTTGGTTTTATCTTTAGTCTTAACTTATTATCTTCAACAATTTTTTGTGTTTGTTGTTGGCCTATATTTTGTTGAGTTCCGTCCATTAATTCTTTCAGTTCCACATTTAGGACAAAATCTTGCTGTATCACTCATCTCTGCTCCACAATTTCTACAAAACATATCTTATCTCCCCTTTTTATACATCAATAATAGCTTTTATTTTTTTATATATTTCTTGAACATTTTCTACACTTGTTATGTATACTCCATTTCCTAATCCAGTTTCGGCATTAGTAAATAATAAGATTGTTCCTAAATTAAACCAACGTTGTACAAAAGTTTGTCTCATGCTAACTTCTCTTATGTATTTATATTTTACTTCTTTTTCTGATATATTTAAAAAGCTATCTTGATATATTACTTTAGTTTTATAAAATTCATATGTATAATTTTGATATTTTTTCTTATCAAAAAAATACATTGGTATAGAAACAATCAAGTCTATAACAAGCATTAATATTATTAATATTAATATAACCTGAAAACCTGGTCCTGCAAAACTAACTAACAAAGCAGGAATAAGCAAAACCAACATAATAGCTCCAAACACTATAGGAGTCATCATTGTATATAAAAATTTATAAGTAGGTTTAACTTTTAATTGCACCTCTGTATCTGAGATTTTTTCTGTAGTATTTTTCATAGATGGAGTAGCTGAAATTCGATTCCCACAATTTGTACAAAAGGTTGCGTCATCTGGTATTTGTTTACCACAATTTTCACAAAACATTTTTTTACCTCCTTTTCTTTAGTAATTTATACGTTTCAATTATAATACATTTACTTTTTTTATGCAATATGTTACATTTTTTTACAAATTTTTAAAATTTCTTATCTGTTATTCTTTGACTTCTTTGTTTTTTTTCATTAATAATTTATAATCAATATAATCTTCTGTTATTATTTTAATTAATGCACATGCAGGTACTGAAAGTAATATTCCCCACATTCCCCAATATAATCCACCTATTATAACTGATATTATTACTAATAAAGGACTAATTTTTAGGGAATTTCCAATTATTTTTGGATTTATTATATTTGCATCAATTTGTTGTAATATTATCACAACTATTATCATCCATATTGCTTGTGATAATCCTCCTGTTATAAGTGTTATAATTGAAGCTATTATAATTCCAATTATAGCTCCAAAATATGGTACTATATTAAATATACCAATTAAAAATCCAAGTAAAACTGCATATTTTACACCCATTAATCCCATTGCTATTGCAGTTAAAATACTTACTATTATAGCATCTAAAATCTGACCTGTTAAAAATTTTAGAAATATATTATTAGCACTATGAAAATACTTTGATAAACCTTTATATCTATTGGTACTTAAAATTGCTTTTGCTAATCTTTTTAAAAAGTTTTCTATCATGTTTCTTTCAGACAAAACATATATAGATACTATCACTGCTACAAATACATTGAAAATTCCTGTAAATATGCCTATTGCTCCTTTTGCATATTGTGTTATATTATCTATATTAATGTATTCTGCAAAATTAATATTGCTTACCGAATCAATAATCATTGATATAGCTTGTCCTTTTAAAATAGAATCCTCTGGCAATTCCTGATATTTTCGCACTGAAGATTGTATATATCCTTGCAAATTCCCTATCAAGCCCTTTGTACTATCTACCATAATAGGTCCAATTGAAGTTATTATAAAACTTATTATTATTACAGCCAAAATATATACTGTAAATATACTAAAAGATCTAGCTTTATTTTTTATTATCTTTAGTTTGCATTTTTGATATAAATTTTCAAATTTTTTACATGGTAAATATAACAGATATGCTATAAGTACTCCCAATATAATTGGTTGCATTGCATTAAAGAAGTTTCCTATTCCTTCTGTAATATTTGGTAATTTATCTAATAATTTATATACAACTATCAAAATTATCCCCATTGTTAGCCAATATATCCACTTTTTTCCATGATTTTTAATTTCATCCATCTACTTCACCTCTCTTTAATCAAAAAATATATCCAACTCTACTGGACAATGATCACTTCCATAAATATCTGTGTGAATTTTTGCTTCTTCGATTTTTTCCTCTATTGATTTAGAAGTTATAAAATAATCTATTCTCCATCCAACATTCTTTTCTCTTGCATGGAACATATATGACCACCAGCTATAGCATTGCTCCTTGTCTGGATATAAATATCTAAACGAATCTGTAAATCCAGCATTTAATAATTCTGTCATTTTGTTTCTCTCTTCATCAGTAAATCCGGCATTACGCCTATTTGTTTTTGGATTTTTTAAATCTATTTCTTCATGTGCTACATTTAAATCTCCGCACATTATTATTGGTTTTTTCTCATTTAATTTTAATAAATAATTTCTTATTTCATCTTCCCATATCATTCTATAGTCTAGTCTTTCTAGTTCTCTTTTGGAATTTGGTGTATATATATCTACTAAATAAAATTTTTCAAATTCCAATGTAATAACTCTTCCTTCTTTGTCATGCTCTTCTTTATCAATCCCATATGTAACACTTATTGGTTCTATTTTTGTAAATATTGCAGTTCCTGAATATCCCTTCTTTTCTGCACTATTCCAATAACTTTTATATCCATCAAATTCTAATTCAACTTGTCCTTCTTGGCACTTTGTTTCTTGTATACAAAATATGTCAGCATCTAATTTTTGAAAACTATCTTTAAATCCTTTTGTTATGCATGCTCTTATTCCATTAACATTCCATGATACTAATTTCATTTCTATAATCCTTTCTTTTTTAGATATTCAAATTGTACTATATTTTTTTTTGAAAATCAATAAAAGCGATTGACTAATCAACCGCTTTTTATTTTTATTATATAAAATTTATTGTACTACACTTACTGGAAGATATCTTACTCCCCATTGTAGTGCTGCTGCATGTGAATTTACATATATATCTATTCTATTTCCTTGGATTGCTCCACCTCTATCTTCAACTACATATATTTTTCCACCAATATTTAATTTTGTTCCAAACGCAAAATTTCCTGGTGCTGCTACTGTTCTACCTGCTGTTGCATGTGTTCCTGAAGCAGTTCTTCCTGTTGCTTTTCCGCAACATTTAGCACATGAACAATATGCTGTAATTTTATACGTTGTTCCCCCTATTACTGTTGTACTAGTATTTGCAACTCTTGCAGATGTTGTTGCTCTGGCTGTTACTTTTTTATTAACTTGTACAATTCTATTTTTAGGTTCTTTTATTACCTCTTCTTTTAATAAAGTTTTTTCTATTTCTTCTTCATTTTGATATTTAACTTTATAAGTTGATTGTTTTATTCCATCTTCTCCTTCTTGTAATACTTTGCTTGTTGTATCTTCTGTAGAATTAGTTGTATTTTTAGTTACAGTCTCAAAAGGAATTGGTTCTTGTTCTACAATTATCTTTTCTGTAATTGGTGCATAATTTTCTAATAATTGATCTATTGAAGTTTCAACACCTTTTTCAGACACATTTGCAATTTGCACTTCTTTTTTTGATTTATTTGTTATTTTTATTGTTGTACCTGGTGTTACTTCTTCATCTAAATCTGGTGTTACTTTTTCATCTTCTTTTAAAATAATATTATTTTCTGCTAATATATCAGATACTTTGTGGTTAGTTGTTAATGCTGTTAATTCGTATCCATTTTGTAATTCGATTTTAACATCTTCAACTTGTATGCTTACGGCTAGTGTACCTATACTTGACATCACTACCAATACAAGTACTATTCCAAGTATCTTACGAATGTAGTTAGTTGTCTTAGATTGTCTCTTCTTCATACATTATCCTCCTCTTTAGCACTTACATGCATTATACTTTATCTGTATATTTTTGTCAAATTTTTCTAAAGTCTAAAACCCTAGTAATATCAAGGGTTCTATTTTATTATATTCGTGAAACCCCTTAAATATTCATGTTTTTTACAACTTTGTAAATTTTTTCAAATTTTTATTAGGGAAATAGGCTTTTTAAATTATTTTTAAATATTAAAAAAACACAAATTACTTTTAAAATAATTTGTGTTTTTTATTATTTTATATTTCTTAACGCCTCAATTCTATCTTCTATAGAAGGATGTGTTGACCATAAACTAGAACTTTTTTTTCTTCCTTCTTTAGTATTTTCCTTAAATGGATTTACTATATACATATTTGCTGTTGCAGAATTTGCAGTTTCTAATTGATTAGGATCATTGTCTAATTTCTGTAATGCAGAAATTAATCCTTCAGGATTACGTGTTATTTCAACAGCTGTAGCATCTGCTAAAAATTCTCTTTTTCTTGATAAAGCTAATTGCATTAATGTGCCAAAAATCGGAGATAATATTAAGAATATTAATCCTATTAACATTATAATGCCATTTCCACTATTGTCATTATCTCTATCTCTTCCTCCCCAAAATAGCATACGTGAAACCATGTCAGATAGCATTACTACAAAACCAACCATTACAGAAACCACAGCAGAAAGCCTTATATCATAATTTCTTATATGACTCATCTCATGTGCTATAACTCCTTCTAATTCATAATAATCAAGTTTCTCTAAGAGCCCTGTTGTAACACATATAATAGCATTTTGTGGATTTCTTCCTGTAGCAAAAGCATTTGGTTGCATATCTTCAACGACATATAATTTAGGTCTTGCTGGTAAATCTGCAGATACCATTAAAGCATCAAATATATTTACTAGTTTCATATCTTCTTCTTTTGTCGCTGGACGTGCTCTGGACATACTTAATACTATTTTATCACAATTATAATAAGAAGCAAATGCGCTTCCTATTGAAAATACAAGTGCTATAACAATAGAAAATTCTCCTAAATCAAATGCATGACATATATAATACACAATTAATGTAATAACAAAAATAAATATTGAAACAATTAAGCCTGATTCAAATTTATTTTTTGTTTGAGTTTCAAACATTTTGTACCTCCTTTTCCTCAAAAGTAATTACAAAAATCAAGATAAGAAAAGATTAGAGAACTACTCCCTAACCTTTTGTCTTTACTTATTTACTAAAATCTACTTTTACATTTTTTCTAGCTTCTTCACTTTCTGCTTTAAATAAATCGCTAGATTGGAAGTGGAATATTCCCGCAATGATATTAGATGGGAATGTAGCTAATTTTGTATTATATAAAGTTACACTATCATTATAAAATTGTCTAGAGAATGAAATCTTGTTTTCTGTATTTCTTAGTTCTTCTGATAATTCTGAAAAGTTTTGATTTGCTTTTAAATCTGGATAGTTTTCTGAAACAGCCATAATTGTTTTTAAAGCATTTGATAATTGTCCATCTAATGATGCTTTTTCTGATACTGTTTGAGCACTTGCCCAAGAAGTTCTAAGTTCTGTGACTTTTTCAAGTACCTCTTTCTCATGTTGCATATACCCTTTTACTGTTTCTACAAAATTAGGTATTAAGTCAAATCTTCTTTGTAACTGTACATCAATTTGACTCCACGCATTTTCTACTTTTAATCTAGCTTTAACTAAGCCATTATATATTGCTATTATAGCGATTATTAATATAACTACAATAGCTACTATAATTACTGTAACTGACATATTCAACTCCTCCTTTATATATTAATTTTCATTAGTGATAATCTAAGAATAGCACATTTTTTTAAATTATACAATATTTTGATAATTTTTTTATTTTGAAGTTACAATAACATTTGCTAATGCATATAGTTTACAATGTGAGATGCTAATATCAATTTGATCTATTTCTTTTATTTCCATAAGTAATTTTACTTCTGGCTTTCCCCTATCATCATTTAATATTTCAATATCTTTCCACCCTATTGAATATTTATCATTCAAATACTCTGATATAGCTTTAAACACCGCTTCTTTGCCCGCAAAACGTGCAGCATAATGTTGGTACTTTTGAATTTTTTTATTTTCACAATATTCTATCTCTTTTTTAGTGTAAACTCTTTCTAAAAATTTATTCCCCATTGTTTCAATACTTTGTTTTATTCTGTCTATTTCTATTATATCTGTTCCACATGTAATTTTCATATTCTACTCCTTTATTTGGTATACAGTTTTTGCATTTTCAAAAGTTAATTGTGCAACTTCATCTATTGTCATTTGTTTTACCTGTGCAACTTTTTGTGCAATATACTTTACTTTTGTCGGATTATTTCTTGTTCCTCTTTCTGGCTCTGGTGATAAATATGGGCTATCTGTTTCTATTAACATTCTATCATTTGGTACCATTCCAATTATTTCATCTGCATTTTTCGCATTTTTAAATGTTACTGGTCCTGCAAAAGAAATATAAAATCCTAGCTTTAATGCTTCTTTTACCAATTCTCTATTATGGGGACAACAATGAAAAATTCCTCTTTTAACCACTTTATTTATCTTTAATATTTCTAAAGTATCATTTATTGCATCTCTACAGTGTATTGTTATCGGTAACTGAAAGTTATTGGCCATTTTAATTTGTTCAACAAAAGCTTTTTTTTGAAGCTCTTTATTTTCCTTGTTCCAATAATAGTCTAAACCAATTTCTCCTATTGCTAAAATTTTTTTTGAATTAATTTTACTTTTCACAATTTCCTTTAATTTATCTAAGTCTTTCCACAATTCTTGTTCAGTTTGTGGAATATCGTTTGGAGAAATTCCAGCAGTAGCATATAGGTCGTATTTATTTGCTAACTCAATTGCTTTTTCAGTAGATTCTATACTATATCCTATTGTTACAAATTTAGAATTATTCTCTTTTATACATTGGTATATTATCTCTTCTCTATCTTCATTAAACTTTTCATCATCTAAATGACAATGTGAATCAAATAATTGCATTTTTTCCTCCTAATAAAAAAAGTTATCATTTATATGATAACTCTTTCTACCTTAATAATATTACAAAATTAAGAATATTAAATATTAATGTTACTATTAAAATGAATGTTATATATTTTATTCTTTTAGAATTTTTCTCAATATTCATTTCTTTGTATAAGATATCATATTTGTTTTTCATCTTATAGTATGTATTTTCTATTTCAAATTTATTTTTAAATCGTTCATTTAATATATTTCCAATTTCTTCTTCTGTTACTTCTTGAATCCAAAGCTTTTGAGTAAAATCAACGAATTTTTTTCTTGTTTTTTGTATTTGTTTATAATTTTCTGCATTCATAAATTCATAATTTATCTTTTTTAAATATATTCTCTTATATAAATTTAATATATATGTATAGAAATACTGATTTTCAAATTCATCTGGTAATATTGTAAAATTATTCATCTCTATGTTAGATGTGAATAATGTTGTTGCTGTTTTCGTTATTCCTAATTTTGCGTATTTCCATGCAGATATTGTCGTCGATTTATCTTTTATATTACTATTATTATCAATAGGTAAAACATTTGCATATTTTATATAGTTGTTCTTTATAGAATCAAAGTTGTTGTCTTGATTCCACATTCGTCCATCTATGCATACATATGAATATGTTAAAAATTTCTCAGTATTTATTCCTAGTTTAACTGTTTGAATACTTGAACCTACAATATCTTTTATTATATCTATTAAACTTTTTGTTCCCTCCATATTTTCTAATGTAATATTTATATTATCATTACTACTCAAACTATCTTCTTGACTAATCTCTCTAAATTTATAATTAAAATTTACCAAATCTGAAAATTCATCACTATTTTCTATATTAGTCTTTATAACAATAAAACAAATTCCTGTATTAAAGCATATTACTTCTAATTTTTTTATTTTAAAACTAATTCCGCTTCTATCTTTATTGTTTCTTTTAATATCTTTATCAAGCTGATATTCTAGTATTGTACAAGGAAATTGAGAAATTGCTGCAGCTCTTGTTTCAATTGGTAATTCAAGTAGTTTTTTTACTTTACTATGAGGCATACTAAAACTAGAAAATAAAAATTCTCTGACTTTTGGAGTAAAATATTTGTATAATAATAAATCTTTTTCTTTTTCAAAAGTTTTAATTTTTAATTTATTGTTTCTAAGTAACCTTAAAATATAATTTCTATATTTATCCTCTTTAACAATATACGGATAAATAAAATATGTGTATTGATAATTCATCTTTAGTTTCATTTTTTCCTCCTACTGTTTGAACTTTTTCAAACCTTTAATCTTGTGTATAATAATTCATGTTTAACTCTTTTCCTTTGTGCCATTTTCCAATAAAATCTATTTGTAAGTAATCATCTAATTCATATGTAGGTTGTAATATTACTTTTCCTTTGTTATCTATACATCCCCACTTTCCATCTTTTTTTATTCCAGCATAACCATCAGAATTTTGCTCTGTTGCATCATCATACTGATAATCTACTACAACATTACCATCTTTATCTATAAATCCATATTTTCCATCTTGTTTACTTATAAATAGTGTATTTGATGTTAAGAATGTTGATGCTGGTTTTTCTTCAAATGCAAAATTATAATATTTATATTCATCTCCTACTCTCATTTCTATATAATCTTTTTCATTATCCATATCCAAAAATATTCCTGAAAGCTTTTCTTCTAATTCTGAATTTAATACTTTAGCATTATATTCTTTATCTTCTATTATATAAATGTCTGCCTCTTTATTGTATGTAATTGAAGAATTTTCAAATGGTAGTATTTCTTTCTCAGAAGCATCTATAACTCCATATACATCTCCTTTTTTTGCAATTAAAGTATCTTGTTTGGCTTCCATTAAATAGTCATATGTTGCATTAATTTTTATATTTCCTGTCAAGTCCATAAATCCATACTTTCCACCTGTCTCAAATACTATTCCTGAATCTGCTGTATCAATTTCTGAAATAGAAATCACGTCATCAAATTTTTTTGTCGTAAGACTTTGTCCATTTTTATCAATTATCTTTTCTGTACCATCTTCTGTTACAACATAAAGATTATTTCCATGTACATTTTTTATTTCATCATATTTTGCTGGCAAAACTTCATTATTTCCACTATCTATTAATCCATATTTGTCATCTTTTTTTATTATATAACCATTTGTAGTATTTCCACTAAATGTTTCTATATCGTCATATTCTGCTGGTATAACTTGTCCACCATCTAAATCTATTAAACCATATTTCCCATCTTTCTTGACTTTTAAAATTTCTTTTTCATACCATATTCCTTCATCTCCATCACTGTTCGCAACAGGTTCAACTTGTTCATATTCTGTGAAAATTTCTACATTTTTACTATTTAATGCTTTTGTTTTATATTCTCCTGTTTCATAGTCCACATCATATGTACATAAAAATACATCTCTTTTATTATTAGGTATTATTATTAACTCTTGATATGATGGATCTATAACTGAATTTCCGATTAGAATCTATAACTCCCCACTTATTGTCTTTAAAACTTGTATAGTAACTTGAACTTACTATCCTTCCTGTTTCATCTCCTTTAGTTAATAAATTTTTAATAATAAAAACTATCATAACTATAACTACTATTGCAATTATAATTGCTACTATTTTTTTTAAGTTTAATTTACCTGAAGTATAATCATCATATCTTCTTCCACTATCCATACATTTCTCCTTTTACAGTATTTATTTTATTTCTTTAAATTTACAAACTATAACACTTAAATCATCTTGTATTCTACCAAAATTATTATCTATTGCTTCAGTTAATGTTAGGTCTGCTATTTTTCTTGTGCTCTCTGTTTCAATATCTTCTAATAAGTATTTTACCCATAATTCTTTATTTTTGTATTCTATATTTGAATCTAATATTCCATCTGTACACATTAGTAATATATCATTATTTTTAATATCACAATCATATATAGTTAAATTACTATCTTCTATTATTCCTGCTGGAAGTGAATTTGCTTTTATTATCTGCACTTTCTTCCTATTTTTAATGTATGAAGGGCATGCACCACTCTTTATAAACTCAATTTTTCCTTTGTATAAATCTATTATTGCTATATCAAGTGTTGCAAATATTTCTTGATTATTTGCTATTAAACTAGAATTAATTAATTCAATTGATGTGTTGTTATCAAACCCTGATAATAATAAACGTTCTAACATTTTTAATGCTTTTGAACTACTTTTCTTAGCTTCTCTTCCTGTTCCCATTCCGTCACTTAGTGCAACTAAATAATTTCCGTCTTTTAATTTAACACTTATCATGCTATCTCCAGATTCTTCACTTTGACTTTTAGTCGCTTCACTATTTGCAATAGTAAATTTAAAATTATCTTTTGATAAAAACCTTAAATGTGTCCCAACTGTATCTTCTGCTATTACTATTTTTTCACCAAGTGCTCCTGATAATATTTTTTCTATTTTACTTATTGTTTTATCTTCTTCATTTTGTGTTAGATATATTTCAATAAAAAATCTGTTTTGCCTTCTTATTCCTATATCTTCAATCTGAATCTCATTATTTTTTAATTCTTTAATAATTTGTTGTTTTTGTTTTTCAAATTTTTTCTCGTTTTCTATATTTGACTTTATATTTTGGGCCATTCCATTAATTGCTTTTGATACAGTATTTAATTGCTTTTTAGCATTTTTTTCTACCTGCTCTATTTTACGTTGCCATATAAAGTTAGCTTTAGATATTTTGTATGATGTATTTATAGTTCTTACAATTTGTGAAATCGCCTCATTTAAACTTTTATTTATTTCATTATCATCTATTCCTATAATATAACTATTACATTGTTTAAATATTTCTACCAAACTATGTTTATCTATTTCCTGTTTGTCTAACAAATAACTAAATATTTTGTCTATTATATTTCCTTTTACATCCGCTATATCTTCGTACAATATATTCTCTTTATAAGGTTCTAAATTATTTAATAATTCTGTTATAAATATTTCTTTATTACTTTCTTTATTAATATCATTTTCTCTACCTTTTATATCTTCTTTATAGCTTTGTGCCATGTCATGAAGAGCTTCTGATACATTTTCAAATTCTTCTACTACTTGTTTACTTTTGTTTAATGATCCTCCTGGATTTACTGGAAAAAATTTTCTATTTGGAATAAATTCTTCTATATCAATTGATATATTTTTAGGTATTGCTAGTAATCCAATTGATGCAATTAATATTTCTTTAAAATGAATTAATTCTACAGCATATCCATTAGATACATATGCTAAAACAATATTTCCTAAAGCGAACCCTATTATTACACCTATTCTTCCAAATTTATTTAGTATTCCTGAAATCATTCCAGATACAGCATATGCTGCAATCATTATTGGCTCTGTTCCAGTAATTACCCCTAATGTAACTCCTATTGTTACACCTGCAGTTGCACCTACTAAAACACCATTTTTCCAACCCAATATTAATACAACCAATATGCTTAGTACATTTCTTATTGATACACCTAATATTTGATAATTACCTAAACAACTTATTGCTATTGTAATTAATAAACTTGTCCCAATTACCTCTTCGATTGTAAATGCGCTTTTTCTTCCATAGTTTTCCAACACTGGAACACTATTTACAAATATCTTATAAAATATGTACGCTATTATTGTAAATGTTATACTTGTCAATATGTCATATATTGTAAATCCAACAATCATACATTTTACTAGTTGTATTATTAATGTAGATACGACTATATTTTTTCCCATTTTTATATATTCGTTTCTATCATTATCATTATATTTTGGCTTAATTATAAAAAAAGTTACTACCATTACAGCTACTGTAAACAGATAGCTTAACGCTCCATCAATTCCGAATTTAATAGCATTTCCTAATACTGAAACTATTATAATCCCAATTGCTGGTATTGAATTTGCAAAACATGCTACTATAAAACTGATACTAAATGGAGACATTTCTCCACCAAGTCCAACCATTGCAGTCATAAATGCTACAATATATACTATTATGTATTTTTTGTTAAAAACATTTGTAATTGTTTTTATTTTATTAATATTTTTATTTATATTCGTAGATTCTCCTACTAACATCCTTACCACCTCTATCTTTTTTTAGCACTATTTTACTATTTGTCTTTTGTGGTTTTTGTCTTTTTTGGTAAGTTACCTAAATTTTTTCTTTTACATCGTTTGATTTTTATTTGTTATATTTTCCCTATTTTATCTTTTTCTGATTTTTATTTTATTATATCTTGATGAAAAATGCAATATATTGAATTAAAAAGACTAACAAAAATTCCAGTGATCTCTCACTGGAATTTTTGTTTTCGGGTCTCCTATTTTAGAATTCCCCTTTTAATTTTATATAAGAAGATGTTGTGTGGTTGTCTATTTTTTATCAGAATCTTCATCTTTTTCTATTTTTTCTGTTTTTGATTTTTTGATAACATTTTTTCTTTTTACTGCTAAAACAATTGCTAATACACTTAATGTAGCTAATGAAGCTAATGTTGTAACTATTTGACGATAGTTTGTATCATCTCCTGTAGGTGGTGCAATTGTAATTTCTGATGCCCATCCTGAATCTTCTTCTAACAAATCTATTGAAGTACTTGTAGAAGAATCTGAAGCATATGTTGGCTCTTCAATACTATAGTTTGGACTTTCGTCACCTTCGTCATAGTATCCTGTACTTGTTGGATCGTGATTTCCTGTTAATGAATCTTCTGGTATTGCTCCACCTGTTCTATTCATTTGAAGTATTTCTGCTGAATTATAGAATACTAGTCCTTCATTTGTATCTGATATATGTTTAGATGCTATAAATTTAATTGACTTTTCGTCTTCTTCTTGCGCTTTCAAGTAAACATTACCTTCATTTCCTTTATCAGTATTTGCATCTTTTGTTTTTGTATCTCTTAATATTGTCCAATAATGTTTGTTTATATATTTTAATTGGTCTTGAATTTTATTTGTGGCGTTTTCATTACCGTTTTTTGTATAATCTTTATACTGTTTATTTTTAAATATTTCTGTTTTGTCTAAAGAACCATCATATAGGAACTTATTAAGGCTATTTTCTTGATCGCTTGCAGGTATTCTTTCCCATAATTTATTTTCTTCAGGAGCATTTGCGTCATTTTGATTTAGATAATTCATCTTATTATCTAAGTAATCTACAATTACTGTAGGTGCTATTTCAACTTCTTGTTCTCCATTCTTTTCAGCTTTTTTGTAATCTCCATATTTATAATATTGATTCTTTTCTACATTATTTTGGACATTATAAGCATTGAATAATCTAACACTTTCTTCTGATGTATCTGCACTTTCCTCACTTTCGTCTGCTACTACATAATCTAATTGACTTAGATTTCTTATTACAAATTTATAAGTAACTTCTAATGATGCATCTTGCATTATTTCTTGATCCATTTCCATTTTAAATTCGCCTCTACCTTGAATTGGCAATGGATATGTTGTATCTTGAATGCTTCCTTTTAGTGTACCCTTTTTATCATCATCCCAATCCACAGATGCATCTACAAGAACGTTTCCATTTGCTGTTGAAAGTTTAACTCTTTCAATCTTCTTTCTTAATGCCATATTCATTTTTGGTCGTTTTGTTATACCAAAGTCTAAGTCTTCTATTACAAATTGTGGATAATCGTTATTACCTTCTGATTTTTCAGAAGTATCTTCACTATTTTGTTCTACTTCTTCTAGACCTACATCAAATGCTGGTGTAAATGAGTGAATTTCTTGTTGAACAGGTTGAACAGTATCGTTCGTTTCTAATTGAGGGTATGTTAATATGTTTTCAACTTCTTCATCGTTAAATCCTGTGTTTTGAACTCGATTGTCAATTTCTTTTCTCTCTATCATGTCATCAATTGCATTTGATTTGTTTTTATACTCAACAGCTGTTGATGATTCATCTAGATACCATCTATT
>CANQQF010000026.1 GCA_947625985.1 uncultured Clostridia bacterium
ATTTATACCATATTCTATTGCCTTTTGTTTTGCCTTGTCCTAGATAATGCTGTGCTACCATAATTGGTGTTAATAGTTGTTTTATTTGTTCTGGATTATTCATCTTTACTCCCTATGATTTGCTTCGTAAAAAGCATAAGCAAATCCCATTGGTGTTTTACTTCTCCAATTTTGAAGTTCTATACTTCCATAAGGTAATTTTAATGGATTAGTCCATATTGGACTCTCTTTTTGCAATGGCTCTAATCTTTTAGGAATAGGATTATTAAAATTTCCCCATAACCAAGTTGCCTTATTATATCTATTTTCTTGTTGTTCAATCTTATCTTTACAATATCCTGCAAAATCACAAGGATTAAATTTAAACTTAACTTGTCCTAATTCTGGACAACATTTATGTATTCGGCTCATTGGATTTTCTATTACCCAAAATTTCGGTTTGAAATAGTCTACAATTTCTAATGTTTTATATACTAACTGCTTACTTTTCTCTGTACTACCATCTCTGTCTTTTCTTGCAAAATGTCTTGCCCCACTTAATGCAAAATCTGTGCAAGGACAAGCAGATAAAATCCCATATACTTGGTCTTTTGGTATTTGTGTATAATCCCAAGTTAGTATGTCTTGTCCAAGTTGCAAATCTACTTGTATTACTTCATATCCATTATCTCTATATGGCTTACTCCAATTGCCTGTTAAATCAAATAAACTTAATATTATTGATTTATTCATTTTCTACCTCCACAAACTCCATAATAGCTTCATTGAAAAATGTACTTCCCATTTTGATATATTGCTTGTCTATTTTTTCTCTTTCAACTAAATCTGCATATTTCTTTGTTGCATACCACATTTGCTTATTATCGAGTTTTACTTTTCTTCCAGCATACATTTTTCCTTCAAGCCAAGCTTTATAATGCCTATATGCTGTATTTTTACCACCTTTTCTAGGATATAGTTTCCATATCTTATCAAAGTTATCTGCTAATTCTGTTTCCTTCAAAGGTGGATTATCTTGTTCATCTTCTGATGGACATATATTATTATCTGTTTTATTATCTGTGATTATATCTGGTATTGGTTTGCCCTCTTGGTCGTATCCATTTGCCTCACAAGTCATATCCATTTGCCCTGAAAGGCAATTCGTTTGCCTTTTTTGAATTATTTGATAACCTTTCTCTGTTATTGAATACCATAAAGTTTTGTCAAATCCAGCTTTATTGTAATTTCCTGTTGTTAAAATATCTTCTTTTCTTAACTTTTCTAAAGCTGTTCTTATTTGTTTTTCAGTAGCATAAGGAAATAATTCTGCAAATGCTTTGTTGGAATTATAAGTCCAATATTGTCCATCGTGAAAGTGCATATTGTTTGCCTTATTTTTTTCTATCCAAAAATATATATGTTGCAATAATACTGCTTCTAATATTCCATATTTTTGTGCTATTTCTACATCAAAATTATGTTGCATTTTATCCTCCCTTCTAAAATGGACATTCATATACAACCATTTCTTTTTCTTTCTTTATAAATGCTTTATATTTCTTTAATCTAAAAGGATTTATTTTTGTGTCAAAAAGTTCAGAAGTATCTTCCGTATAAAATTCCGTATTTAATTTTGGTTTGTATTTTGTAATTAACAAAGGTTCTAATATATGTACATCTGCCTTATTTTCAATGACTTTGTATGAAATGTGTGTAATTAAAATATCTCCACCATTTCTTTCTTTTGCAGAAGATAAAATCCTATCTCCTAAATTGATACTTTTACCAATATAAACTAATTCTTTACCACTCCAAAGAAAATAAATCCCACTTTTTCTATGTAGTTTTTCACATATCATCAAACAAGTATCTTCATTGAAAGAATAATCAGAACCGTATTTATTTATCAATTCGAGAAAACTTTTAGCCATTTCCTTATATTCAACTACATCTTTTCCATAAGCCTTTACTTTTTTATATATATTTGAATATTTGGATATAAACTTAAAATATTCTAAACTTGTTTCTTCGTTTGGTAATGGAATATCTAATTCTTCAGCTATACTTTGAGCATAAGCAATTTGATATTCGCTTGCTGGTTTATAGTTAGTCTTAGCCATAATTTCCTCCTATGTTAGAACGTTCTGTAAGCCTAATCACTTACGCGGAATTGAAACCCTCCCCCTATATACAGGGTACTTGCCACCGCATTATTTTAGAAAGGTAATTCATCAAAACCGACATTTGAACTTTCATATAAATCTTGATATATTCCATTATCACTAGAATCGTTTCCTACGACTTTTTTAGGTTTAGAAGAATAAACTTCATCTATCCCTTCTTCAATTATCTCAAAATCCATTATCACGAGTTTAGGGAAGTATTTATAAATTGGTCGTTTAAGATTTCCATCTTCATCTACTTCTCCAGTCTCAATTCTAAAAAATGTTATAAATCCATCTGTTATATTGATTTTTGTTTTGTTCTTTATTTCAAAACCTTTTTTGAAACCAACATTTATTTTCATAAATATTTTTTCTTCTTCTCCTGTTTCTTTGTTGATATCTGTACTAACAAGTGTTGTTTTATAAACACCTCTATCATCTTTTAAAATTCTTGCTTCACCTGATATATTCATTAGTTATCCTCCTTAACTTCTTTTCCAAAAAGGTTATCTTCCATTGTATGTAAAATTATCATTCCACTTAACATTAAAGAAAATTGTAATTTTGCACTATCTTCTCCCTCTTTTTTTTCTCTATCTCCTGTTGGCTTGTCCATAGTTTTCAACATAGCTTCTTTATATATTTCTTTTAACTCCTCATAAGTATAAGTTTTATCTTTTTTTAATAATCCTTCCATTTATTTATCCTCCTTTTTTAACTTAAATATTTTGCTTGCAGATATTCTTTTTTTATATTCATATCCTCAAGTTCTTTTTCATATTGTTTTATTTTAATTTCTAATTTTCTTAATTCATCTTGATTTGTATTGTCTGCATCATATTCTTTTGCATATCTCCATATATATCCATTTGCAAAATTTCTTTTATACCTACAACATTCACTTATGTTAGCTTGATTATATCCAAGAACTCTTTCTACTTCTGATGCACTAGCCCATCTTTTTATGTATTCATTGTCTAATGTAAGTTGAACTACTTCCTTTGAGTTTTTATGTTCAAAACCATATCTTCTCTTTTTTAGCCCTGTTTTCCAAGCGTGTTGTTCATTTTCTAATCTTGTACACCACTCTAAATTCTCTACGCAATTATTTAATTTATCACCATCAATATGATTAACCTCTGGTTTATTTTCTGGATTGGGTATAAATGCTTCTGCTACTGCTCTATGTACTCTAATTTGTTTATGCTTTCCTGAAAAGCAAATTGTAACATATTCATACCCACAAAAGTTTAATGATGGAGTTAATATTCTTCCAGTTTCTTTTCTTCTTACCTTTCCTGTATTACTTACTTCATACTTATCATTGCTGTTTACTACAACCTTCCAAGTTTCTGTCATAACAACACCTCTGCTTCTATTTCATCGCAGATTTTTTCATAATCATTTACTTTAATTTGTTCTGAACTTTCATAACCATATCTTGCTAATACTCTTTTTGCTACTTCATTATTTCCGTTCGCAATAGCAAATAATCTTTTGCGTTGTGCTTCTGATATTAGTTTTGGTGCTTGTCCAACTTGTTTTTGTACTGGTTTTTGATATGTGTTTTGTGGTTTATTATTTCCTCTATCTTGTTGCTTTTTGAAAGCATCTGTATCAGCATCTTTCGTGTCATCTATACAGAACAATCCATTTAAGGCATATTTTCTTGCATAAGAACTTGATGCTCCTGTTACTTGACTTCCGATCCATACCTTTCTTTTGTTCTTCTTCCCTTGCATAAGCTTCGTTTTGTATTACTATTAATTTTTCATCTGTTGAGTTTTCTATATCAGTCAATGAAACTATAGCTCTTACATAATACCTATTACCTATTAGATCTACTTCATCTGTTATAGTTAAAACTAATTTATTTTTAGCAAGTAAAGGTTTAACCGCTTCTAATATGTCTTCACAACTCCTGTAATCATAATTACTAAAGTTATTGTGTTGATTTTTTGGTGCTTTTAATTCACTTTGTATGTTTAATAATTTTTCATATATATTCATCTATTTGTCCTCCTTAAACATTTCTTTCGACCAAATAAATGGACAATCTATAAGTCTATAATTTCCTTCTGATGTTATCTTTTCTATTTTAGTTTTTTTTCCTTTATACTTTAACATTCCATCAAGACAGTATATGCTTCCATAAAATCGTCCTTCTTTTAAATCTTCTCTTATAGTTACTGTTTGTTCTATTTCAAGCGTCGTTTCTTCTTTCATATGTTTAGGTTTTTGTTTTGGTTCTTCTACTTTTAAATCTCTTATATATGCTTCTGCTTGCTTAACTGTCATTTTGGTTTTTTCTATAAACATATCAAATAAATAATCTTCTAAACATTCATACTTAATCCATGAAATGATTTTCTTTTGCTTATTCTTTGATATTTTTGCATTATAGTGACGGAAACAACACAATAAAAATCCTAATTTCTTATTAAATATATCTGACTCATGCTTAAATGATCTTGTTATTGTTCCATCTTTCCAATGACATACACAAACATGTTCATTAATAATATACTTTTTTGGTAAATCTGGCTCTTCTTTAAAGAAAAAATCTAGCCCCAAAGTATTTGTTAATGTTATTTTTTCAAAAATATTTTCACCCATTTTCTTCTCTCCTTTTTTCGTAATTTTCTTTGTAATAATTGCAGAACTCACAACAAGAACAATATTCTAGGCATTTCTTATCTATACCTTTACGAACTTCTAATTCTAAATTTTCATCTTGTTTTAAGTGTTTTTCTGCTTCTTCTAATGTGTCATACACTCTTAAAGCTCTTTTATTGCCTTTTTTCTTTACTGCATATTTATCTCCATCATTCCATCTAGCTTCTTCACTACATATTGGAAGTTCATTATCTGGAGTATTTTCGTATTTTTGTATTTCTACGAATTTTGATTTTATAAATTCTTCTATCTCTACAAAATCTTGCTCTGTAAAATTAAATATTTTTTTATATACTGGATATTGTGGATAACTTCTATCTACTTTTGCTTTTGTTTTACTATGGTCTTTAATTACTGCTACTATTTGTCCTCTCTCTACTTCAAATCCCATTTGCTTAAAAGCCCATGCGTACATTAGTAATTGTTTTCTATAATCTTCCCAATCGTTGTATATAACTTTCCAACAAGAACAAGTTTTATAGTCTGTTACCATTTTTTCTTCTGCATTGTATAAATCTGCTTGTCCAGACAACTTATATCCATTTTCTACTTCTTCTACAAAATGTTCTTCCTTAAATTCTGTGTCTGCTTCTTTACTATCCTCTAAAACCTTATGTACTGCTGTTCCAAATATTAGCCATATCATATCTGCCACGTCTTGCTCTATTTCATTGTTATGTCTTCTTGTAAGTAATATTTCTCTTACATCTTTTAGTATTGATGTAACACTATATTGTTTATCTTTGTATTGATATTCTCTTGTTACTGCATCTACAAAAGGTTGAGGAAGACCTAACTTATTTGTAATTTGCATATCTCATATTTCCTTTCATAAGAATTTGTTTGACTTATTTTTAATTTTTTTGTATAATATTTCTACAATTCATATATTTAAATGTTTTGGAACTGGATATTTATTAAGCGTTTATATCTAGTTCCATTATTTTGTCTCTATAATTTTCGATTGCTAATTTTGTCATACTATCTAAACTATTTATTTTTCTTTTCCATTGAATGGTGTCATTAGTTGTTTTTTGGATTTCTTCTAGAATTAAAATAAAATCGTTATAATCTTGTTTTCTGTTTTGATATAAAGCGTAGTTTAAATCTTTAATTTCGTTTTCTAGTTTTTCATTTTTTTTAGACTTTTTTCTGAATAAAAATTTCATATACCTTTCCCTCCTTCCTTAATTAAAATTAAATTAAGTTTCATCTTTTTTAATGTTTGTTTATGCCAGTTGTAAATAAAATTACATCTACTTTTTTTCTTTAGTTCTTTTAATAAATTTTGATAATATTCAATCATTTATTAATCCTCCTTAGTTATTGCCTAAATAATCGTGTCTTGATTCGAAATATTCTAGCAATTTACTTCTTAATACAAACATTGGTTTTGTGTATTGCTGAACAGCAAGTTCTGGGTCTTTGAATATTTTGTATACTGCTGGCTGTGCTATTCCAAATTCTTCTACAACATCTTGAATTGTCATTATTTCTTTTGCCATCTTTCTTCCTCCTTCCTATTTAATTTTTGCTAATTCTTTCATCAGGTCTTTTGCTTTGCATTTGATAAGTATTTTCATTTGTATCACCTCTTTTGTTTGTTTTACTGTCATTGTAGTTTAAAAAAATATCATCTTTCCAATAATTTAATATTTTTTTTATTTTTATTGCCTTGTTAAGAGAAGGAGAAAATTTACCACTTTCATATCCACCATAAGTTGTTCTGGCTATACCTAGTTTATTCGCCATATATTCTTGAGTGTAGCCTTGCTCTTTTCTGATAGATTTAAGTTTTTTTCGCATTGTATTTCACCTCCTGTTTCGTTTGTTGTACTGACATTATATCTTTTGTCCGTGTTTCTGTCAATAGTTTTTTTTGTGTTTTCTTATAAATTCCTTCAACGCTTAGAGGCTGTAGGAAAGAATTTTTAAGATTTTTTACAAAAATGTTTGCAAAACTAACATTTTTATGTTATAATGCTAAACAAAGGAGGGAATTATCTTTATGAACTTTGGAGAACGATTAAAAAAAATTAGAAAGAATAAAGGATTTACTCAAGAAGAATTGGCAGAAAAAGTAGGTATATCTCGTTCTAATATTGCTAACTATGAGAATAATAAAAATATGCCTTCTGTTGACATATTGGTTAAATTAAGTAATGCTCTCGATGTTTTTATCGACTATATAATAGGTTATACTTCTATTGAAAATCCTAAAAAAGAATTAGAAGAATATCTATCTTCTCTTGATTTAACGAAAGAAGAATATGAAAAAACTGTAGATAATATAAAAAGAACACAACAGTTTCATTTAGATAGTTCAGGGCTTTGTACTGATAAGATGGAAAAAGTAATGAATAAGATATTCGATACTTATATAGATTATTTAAAATCGTCACCTTTTTTGATAAAAGATGAAGAAGATATAGAAAATATCACAATCGAAGAAATGAAAGAAAATAATAAGAAAATTGATATGCATTTTATTAATATGTTAGAAATGCTCGACAAAGATAAAATTCTTCATAAAGAACAAAGTAACGTATTTCCTACTACTGATATTCCACAAAAATATCCTATATTAGGAAAAATAAGTGCTGGATTACCTCTATTAGCAGTAGAAAATATTGAAGGATATATGTATGCACCTTCTTCTAAAATACAACAAGGATACGATTATTTCTTTTTAAGAGTACAACGGCGATAGTATGAATTTAAAATTTTCTGATGGTTGCTTATTATTGGTTCAAAAACAACCTGAATTAGAAAATGGGCAGATTGGAGTTATTAGAGTTAATGGAGATGATGCAACAGTGAAAAGATTTAAAGAAGAAAATAATTTAATTATCTTAGAACCTATGTCATCTAATCCAGAACATCAAGTTCAAATATATAATCCGCAAAAGATTAAAATTGAAATTATAGGAAAAGTTATCTGTGCTATAACAGATGTAAACTAAAAAAAGATAGTGTGCTGTCTCGCAAACATAACACACTATCCTAAGTCAAAACAAATCCTCGTAAAAGAATTTGTACTTTTATTATACAATATTTGTGTATAAAATGCAACTCTTTCTCGAGGTGGAAGGAGTTTTTATTATGGAAGAAAAAAGAAAGAAAAATGGAAAGCCAAAAGCTGTAGCTAATGGTGAACGGAAGTCTATACTTCTCTGAAACTTTACAAAGATGGATATTTCAATATACAGAACCTTCTGGCAAAAGACAAACACTTAGACAAAAGAAGAATGAAAGTGAAAGAGCTTTTAGAAAAAGAGTTACAGAGGTAAAAAGCAAATTAGATAGTGGTACTTATATTGAAAAAAGTAAAGATACTATATATTCACTAGCAAAAGAATTAAATGAAAACCAATTAAAAAGAAATAAAATAAAACCTACAACCTATAATAGGAATTTATATACATTAGAAATTATAAAGAATAGTAAAATTGCAAATATACCTGTACAAAAAATCACATTTGTTCAAATACAGCATTTTATTGATAAACAACAAAAATATTCTAATTCAAACATAGATAAAATATTTCAATTTTTAGGCAGAGTATTTGAAGAAGCTCTAAAAAGAGATTGCATTATAAAAAATCCTATGTTAAAAGTTGAAAAACCAAAGTCTGAAAAAAAAGATAGAAAAATAGAAGCTTTTACTATAGATGAGCAAAAGGTATTTTTAACAGAATTAGAAAATAAGACAAAATTTAAAAATATATTTATTATTGCTTTATATAGTGGTATGCGTATAGGAGAAATTTTAGCATTAAAAAAAGATGATATAAATTGGAAAGAAAAAACTATAACAATAAAAAGAACTTTATCAAAGACAACAGACGGAAAAGTTTCTTTGAGTGATGACGGTGATACAAAAACTTATAATTCATTAAGAACTATTCCTATATCTCCATTGTTTGAAAAAGAATTAAAACAAGCCTATAATAACACTTTATTAAATATAAACAATTTATTATTTATACAACCTACAGGAAAATTTATAAATCCTTCTAATGTAAATTCTGAATTTAAACGAATATGTGTAAAAGCTAATCTTGCTGTAAAACCTTATATAATAAAACGAAAAGGAAAAGATGGTAAAATAAAAGAAATAAATTCAAAAACAAGTAATTATAATGAACATATGTTAAGGCACACATATGCGACTAGAATGATTGAAGCTGGAGTTCCAGCAGAAGTATTACAAAAACTATTAGGGCATAAAGATATAACCATTACAATAAATACTTATACTAGTATATTTAACAAATATAAACAAGAACAAATTGATAAATATGTTGATTATATCCAAAATATGATTTAAAATGCTATTGCATTACTATTGCATTAAAAATAATAAAACAATAACCTAGATTACTTATATAGCAAGTATTCTAGGTTTTATATTTTTGGTGCAGATACCCGGAATCGAACCGGGACGAGGTTTAACCCTCGCAGGATTTTAAGTCCTGTGCGTCTACCAGTTCCGCCATATCTGCAAATTTATTTAACTGGTAACGTCTTACGACATTTAATATTATAGTATTTGATTTACCTTTTGTCAATAGATTTTATATAAATTTTCAAATTTATTTTGAATAAAAATATTTGTTTATATTGGTTTACTTTTTCTCTTTTTTCATTTATACTAAATAGAAAGTCTATAAGGAGATATTTATGATTAAATTAATAGCAAGTGATTTAGATGGTACTATTTTAGATAATAAATTGTCTGTTCCAAAAGAAAATTTAAAAGCAATTAATACAATTAAAAAAGCTAACATTCCATTTGTAGTATGTACAGGAAAAACATATGCTATAAGTAAAAATATATGTGAAACTCTAAATGCTGATTATGGAATTTTTGGTAATGGAAGTCAAATTATTGATTTAAGAACGAATAAAGAGATAGCAAAACACACTATTTCTATTGATGATATAAAAACATGTTATAATATCGCGCAAAAACACAATTTACATTTCCATGCCTATACACCTACTAGTGTTATAACTTCAAAATTAGAATTTATGGATTTAAGAGCACATGTAATGTTTCCTAACAGCATAAATTTTAAATTTGTTAATTCAGTTATGGATTACATTGAAATTAATAAGCCTGATACTTTAAAAGTATGTATTTCATCTACTTTAAATCTTTCCAATTTAGAATACTTATTAAAAAAGCAATCTAACCTGTCAGTTACGCATATTTCAAGAACAGGTATATATAGAGATACTGTTATAAATAAAGAATATGAATACTTAGATATAACAGCTATAAATACTACAAAAGGAACTGCTTTACAACAATTGGGAAATCATCTTAAAATAAAAAAACGTGATATTTTATCAATAGGTGATAATATTAATGATATTGACATGTTTAAAGTTTCTGGCATTGGAGCAACTGTTAATAATGCCTACAATGAAGTAAAAAAAGAAGCCTCTTTTATATCTTCAAAATCAGCTGAAGATTCCGGATTCGCAGAAACAATTTATAAATTTATCCCAATAAAAAAGAACCAATATTAGTTTATATTTCTAATATTGGTTCTTTTTTATTCCATATAATCATTTGGATTTACTTGTTCATAATCTTTTAATACTTCAAAATGTAAATGTGATTCTTCTTTTGCTTCAGATGCAGCTGTGTTTCCTACAACTGCAATAACTTGTCCCTTCTCTATCTTTTCTCCTTCAATAACATATTCTAATGTTTGTAAGTTTGAATAAACTGTTTGATACCCATCTTCATGTTCAATTATTATTGTTAATCCATTTCTTGGATCATTTTTAATAGACTTTACTGTCCCTGATTCTGCTGCTACAACCTCAGTAGATTCTTCTGCTCTTATATCAATTCCCAAATGAGTTGTCCATTCTTCTAAAGTTTCCGAAAAAGCTAACTCTTCTTTTGAAAATGCCTTTATAATTTCTCCATCAACTGGTTTAACAAAAGTTGGTTTTTCTTTTTCTTCCTTCATATTTGTATTTGTAGTAGTTGTTGTTACCCCTGATGTTGAATTTTTAGTTGTAGTAATAGTAGTATTTCTCGTTGTGTTTACAGTATTAGTATTATTACTAGAGGTACTATTTGTAGTATTAGTTGTATTTTGATTTTGAACTTCATTTACTGTTTTTCCTATTTGACTACTTGCACTTTCTGTTTTTTCTGTATTATAGTTTGTATTATTTGCAGTACTACTTAAACTTGCATACTGATTTTCCTTTTTATTATTATCACTTGAAATCAAAATTGCTATCACTATTGCAACAATAGCAACTACTCCTAACACAACATATGTTATAATCTTATCGTTTGTTTTATCATTAATATTTACTCTATTCTCTCTTCTCATAATATCCTCCTTAAAATAGTTGTTATTACAAGTATTTACTATTTTAAGAAAGTTTATACGTTTTATATAGAATTTACATCTTTTAATTCAACACCTACATAGAAATGTTTAATTATTTCTTCATAATTATTTCCATTTTTCGCCATAGCGTCTGCACCTGTTTGACTCATCCCAACTCCATGTCCATATCCTTTTACAGAAAATTTTATCGAATCACTTTCTTTTGTAATTTCAAAATTAGTCGAACGTAATCCCAATAAAGTTCTAGCTTCTGTTCCTGATATATTATGATTTCCAAACTTCACTGTTCTCACTCGACCACTATCTGTACGTTCTATTATTTTTAAATCTTCATTATCATCAAAATTAATATTTATGTCTTCATATTTTACTTTTAATTTATTGATTAAATCATCTTTTTTTAATACAACTTCTGAAGCATATTGAGTATACCCTTCTTCACCTGCTGTCTCTACAACTTGTAAATATGGATAATTTCCTCCTCCCCAAACATTTACAGCAGTCTCTGTTGTTCCGCCACTATTAGAATGGAAAAAAGCATTAATTGGTTGATTTGCATATGTAATTATTATTCCTTTTGTTTTATTTACACAATCAGTTATTTTTTGCCAATTACTATCCTTTTTATTTTCTTCCCATCTTGCTAACCTATCTTCTTTACTAATCCATGCTTGACAACATGTAGAATCGTCACATATATCTGCGTTATCATGTTTTTTGTTTATAGTTTTATAAATTGTATACGTTCTTGCTACAACTGCTTGAGCTTTTAAAGCTTCTGTCTCAAAATCTGCTGGCATTTCAGCTGATACAACATTTACTAAATACTCATCTAAATTCACTTCTTCTACTTGACCTGTCTTAGCATGAAGTAATTTTATTTTTCCATATTTTTTATAATCATATTTTGGCTCTTCTTGAGTTGTTTGGACTTTTCCTTCCACATCTTCAGTTTGTGCCACTGCTTGTACTTCTTTTTTAGGTGTTTTAGTTAACATTGCTGGTAATAGAAAACAAATGAAAACAAAGATAAAAAAATATAAAATTATCTTTTTCATATATCCTCCTTTATTATATATATTATAATTATGATGTTAACTTTATTTTCATTTTATTTAACACTTTCCTTTCTATTCTAGAAACCTGAACTTGAGTAATTCCAAGAATTTTAGCAACTTGTGTTTGTGTTTTTTCTTTATAAAATCTGAGCATTATAACCTCTTTCTCCTTATTATCAAGTTCATCTATTAAACTTTTTACTGTTAATTTGTTTGCTATAAGTTCTTCCTCATCCTTACCTGTTGTAAGTTTATCCATTATGCTAATTTGATTACCACTCTTATAATCAGTAAATTTACATTCTTCTAATGATGCAATACTGCTATTTGCCTCTATTGCCATAGCAACTTCTTCCTTTGATATTTTTAACTCTTTAGCAATCTCATTTATCCCTATTTCTTCTCCTTTTCTTGCCAAATAACTTCTTTGTAAATCTTTTATTTTCATTCCTAACTCTTTTACACTTCTACTTATTTTTATTGGTCTATCATCTCTTATATATCTCTTTATCTCTCCTAATATATAAGGTACTGAATATGTTGAAAGTTTTACGTCATAACTTGTATCAAAACGTTTGATTGACTTAATAAAACCAATACAACCTATTTGATATAAATCTTCAACCTCATATCCTCTCCCTATAAATCTTTTTACAATACTCCATATTAAACCTTGGTTTTTTTCTATAAGTTTTTCTAATTCTCTTTTGTCTCCTTGTTGGGATTTTTCTATTGCTTTTATACTATTTTCAAACATAACTACCCCACTTTACATTTTTGTTAACATTGTAAAATCTTCTTCACTATCTTCATCATTTTGGCTTTTTATATTTTTTTTCATTATTACTTTAGTTCCTAACCCTACAATTGATTCAATGTCAACTTTATCCATAAAACTTTCCATTATAGTGAATCCCATTCCTGACCTTTCTAAGTTAGGCTTAGTTGTATACAGTGGTTCTTTAGCCATTTCTATATTTTCTATTCCTTTTCCTTTATCAGAAATCTCTAAAATTAGTTCATTCCCTTGTAATTTGGCTACAACTTTTACTACACCTATCTTATTTTCATATCCATGTATTATACAATTTGTAACTGCTTCTGATACTGCTGTTTTTATATCAGCTAATTCTTCAACAGTTGGATCTAATTGTGCAGCAAACGCTGCTACTGTAACTCTTGCAAATGCTTCATTAGAAGATTTGCTTACAAATTCAAGTTTCATTTCATTTTCAAATTTTTTATTCATCATATCCTCCTTTTCTTTTGTTATATACATTCTGTTTCAGGAATTAATCTTAAAATTCCACTCATTTCAAATATTTTTCTAACTGTGCTTGTTAAATTTGTTAACTCTAATTTTCCTCCTATTAAATTAATTAACTTGTATCTCCCTATTATTAATCCGATTCCTGCACTATCCATGAAAGTAACTTGATTGAAATCAAATACAACTCTTTTAGGCATATATCTTTGAATTTCATTATCCGCTTTCCTCCTTATCTCTTGTACTTTGTAATCATCAATTTCTTCATTGATTTTAAAAATCAATAATTTCTTTTCTTCATCAAAAATACTCTCCATTTTTTCCTCCTTAGATTTTTGAGCTTGTCCTTCGTTCTTGAAATATTATAGTTTAGTTTCCATTTTTTTCCAAGAGCGAAACAGCAGAAGTTTTGTCGCTTTTTGAAAAGTTTTCGACATTTTTTTTAACTAACACATATTAAAAAAAGACTAATTATTAGACTTTGTTTGTCTAATAATTAGTCTCTATTTTAATTAACTCTTTATTTTACATCTTTATATCTCTTTATATTAATTGCATATACTAAGGCAATAATGCAAGAAATTAAAACAGTAACTAATAAAATTATATTAATACCTGTTTTTGGTAATTCTGTAGTAGATATTGTACTATCTCTCGATGTAGTTGAGCTTCTGCTCGTTGCAGGCTCATTACTGTAATTATATGTATCATCGTTATTACTACTACTACTGTTGTAGTCTTGTAATGAATATCCATATAAACTTTCATCTGGATTATTTGAATATCCTTTTAGTCTTGAAAAGTCTGCCGTTGCATCCACTTGAAAAGTTGTAACTATAGTTGGAGAAGCTCCTTCTAAATTTTGGACTTCAATAGTTGATATATAAGAATTTAATCCTTCAGAATCTGTCATTGTTCTTTTACTATCATATAACCCATCAGTATCATCAAGAATAAATGATGATGAATCTTTTAACATTGCTGTCATGCAATATTCTAAAGCATCAATTGGGCTGACTCCTTGGATGTTTGCAACTAGAGAATATGCAATTACTTGCATAGAGAAAACTCCTCCCATTTGTTCTGATAATTCACTCTCATCTGTATATGATGTTATAGGAATTTCTGTAGTAAATATTGGCTTTAAACCATCTGTTAAATCATATTTAGTGGAGTAAGTCTCACCATCTGCTGATATAGCAATTGAATCCTCATTTATATTATATTGCATGCTTATATCTTCTCCACTAAATGTACTTTGTAAACTTTTTAAACCTCTTTCTAATCCTTCTTTTGTTACGGCTGTAGCTCCATAACTTGTATTTACTATTTGTATAATTATAATAAAAATAAATGATACTATAAAAAATTTTTTAATTTTTCTCATCCTCTTTTACCTCTCTTTACCATTTTTGTATTTCAGTTGAACCTTGCGGGTGTTCTTTGGTTGTTTTTACACTTTTATAAGTATTCTTTATTAATCCTGTTTTCCAATTCTTTCTCATTTTAAGATTTGTTTCTGCTATAGAAATAACTGTACTATCTGGATATTTCGTTAATTTTATTAAAGTATTTCTATCTGTATTTTTATGTCCAGCTACAAGTTGTTTTATTCTTATTGTCATTCTCATTAAATCATCAGTATTTTCTCTTATAATATTTGCAACTTTTGTGTTTCTATCTTTAACATAATCAACTTTTGATAATTTTTTTAATGTTCCTCCATTTGTTAATTCATGTTTTGCTATTGCCTCATATACTCTAAAATCAGTGGTTCTTTTTCTAATCTCTTCTATTTCTTTATCATTAATATCATAATTATTTAATAAGTCTAACATTATCTTAGGACTTTTCTTCTTTATTAAATCCATAGCTCTTTTCTTTTTTATAAATTTCTTTTGTATTATTTCTCTACTTATTTCTTTTGCATCATTTTTAATTACATTAATTGTATTACTACTAACTGCTACATTATTAACAGTTTTAACAGTTTTAGGTTTCATCATTCTTTTATCTTCTATTGTGTTCTCAAATGTATTTTCAAACATCTGCCTATTAACAAATGTGTCTTTATGTTTTTTTTCATTATCAATTGTATCTTTAAGTACTTCCTTTTCTTCTATATTGTTTAGTTTATTTTCAAATTCTTTCTTTACTTCTTTTCCCTCTTTTATATATGTTTCAATTTTTTCTTCATAGAAAAATCTATTTTGATCAAATATTTCATTTAGTCCATAAATATCTAATTCTATTAGTTCTTCAATAATCTCGTTTGGTGTTTGACTATATTGTATTAATTTTTCTATACTATCTTTTGATAATTCATTTAACTTAATTTTTCTTTTATTTAATTTTTGAATTATATTTTCAACAATATCACATAAATTATCATCAGTTTCTTTATTATAGTGAATTTGAGTAAATTTTCTTAAAATCTTTTCTTTAGGATTACTTGTTTCATATTCTATTTCTATTTCTTGTAAGTAATTCATAATCATATTGTTTTTTATTCTCTGTTTTGCTAAAAATACTGCTTCTTTAATTTTAGATTCCCATTCTGGTTTAGTATAGTCAGTTTCTATCAATTTCACAAGATCTCTTGTTACATTCTTATTTTTTAATATAGCTAATCTAACTTCTTCATCACAGCTACTTGAGTCAAAATATATATTTTCCAATAGTTCTTTATCTGCATTAGGATTTTTCGCAATTGCTTTATATATTAAGATTTTGCTATTCTTTTTATTTACATCTTTACCTTCGATTATACTTTTTAATTTATTATTTTTAGATTCAAAATACAGGTTATGTAAGTCGTTGTATATGTCAATTAATTTATTTTCATCTAATTTTGAACTCTCCAATATTTCAGCTATAACTTCTACATAATTTGTTCTTTTTGCGATATCTAAAATTTGTTCTTTTTTCACATTAATATTGTTTATTAATGCTATATCTATAAACCATTTATCATTTTTTAGTAATTCTTCTATCTGCGTTTCATTATTTGTTTTTTCTGCTAATTTTATTTTTTCTTTATATTTAAAAGGTATATAAGCTTTATAAAATTCTTTTTTTCTATTTTTTTCCTCTTCGGTTTCATCTAAAACTCTTACCACTTCATTTGTTTTATTTATTTCATAAATCAACAATAATCTTACTTTTTCTGATTCATCATTTATCATGTCCAACTTATCATTAATACTTATATTTGGATTCTCGATAATTGCTAATCTTACATCCTCACAAAAATCTTTTTTTAATTTTTCTAAAAATTCTTCTGGAAAATCTTCATTTAGCACTAATTCTGTTCTAGCTCTATCATCACTTTGCATAAGTTTATTCCATATTTCTTCTTTTGAGCTATTATCTTTTTGTTGTTTGCTTACTTTTATTAGCTTTTCTTTTTCCTTTTCTTGCTTCGTTTCATTAGCTTTAATAACTATGGGCTCAATTTCCTTTTCAGTGTTTTTTACTCTAACAAATATACTTCTTTCTCTGTTTTTTACTTTCACCCTTGCTAAATTTATAGCTTTAATTAATTTAACATCTTTTATATCATTATTTTCTTCTATTTCGTCAAGAATATCATTAGTTACATTTTGATTATTTACAATTAACAATATAATTTCATTCTTTAATTCTTCTATTTTAATATTTTTTTCTTCAAATTTGTTTTTATAATTATTGATACTTTTATATGAAGTCATATCATTTTCAAGAATATCTAATAAACTATAAAGTTCTTCTTCATTTACATTAGGATTTTTAGCTATCTCTACTAATATCTCAATATATTTAAAATTCCTTATAATTTTTGAAATTACATCTTTTTCAAGTTTCCCTTTTCCTATTGTATAATTTTGTGCTACAGCTAACATTTCATACCATTGGCAATTATCACTACTGATAACTTGTTTTAAAACTTTTTTATCTGAATTCTTACTTAATTCTTTAACTATTTTACTCTTTTTTGTTTTTAGCAAAGCTTGGTACATCTTTTCTTTATTTTTTAAAGTTCTTATTATTTCTAATTTACATTGTTCACTATCAATTTTATTTAAAAATTTAATCTTAATATCATCTGACTTTAAACTTCTAATTAATTGGACTTTTTTGTCTAAATCAAGTAATTCTTTGTTATATTCCAAAAAATCAATTTTCAAATTATCACTTTGAAGAGTTTCAATCATTTCAGCTTTCTCATTTATATCTTCAACTTTTTCTATAAATATTAATTTTAATTTATCATCTTTTATACTGGCAATTATTTTTGATTTATCTAATAAATCAAGTTCTTCTTCATATTCTTTTAAATATTCCTTTTTTAATTTGTCTTCTTTTAGTGATTTTATTATCTCTATTTTACTCTCTAACTTTGTCAATTTATCTATATATTTTATTTTTGAATTATCTTTATTCAAACTAAAAATTAATCGTTCTTTACTAAGTTGATTAAGTTTATCTCCATATTTTTCTAAAAATTCTACTTTGTATGCATCATTTTTTAAGCTCTCAACTATCAATTCCTTTAAGTTAATCTCTTTAAAGTTCTCTAAAACTTTTAGTTTGTTTTTATCATTTTTTAAGCTTATAACAATCTTTACTCTGTCTTTTTCATCTTGTATTTCGTCTAAAACATTTAACTTATTATCATCTTGCTTAAAACTTAATACCAACATAGTTTTTAACTGCGATTCGCTGTTACTATTAATAATATTAAGTACATTTATCTTATTTTCATCTCTTTTTAATGTAGTTGCAATTTCTAAAATGTCATTTTCATTTTTTATTCTTTTAATTACTGATAATTTTATATAGTCATCATTTATTAATTTTGCTATATTAAGTTTTACAGAAAGATAATCTTCTTTGTTATTAGAATCATAATAAATAAACGCATTTAGTTTCTCTGTATCACTTAATGCTCTTATTTTTCTTTTCAATTCATATGAAGAATCAAAAGATTTTAAATCTTTTATCTTTCTAGTTTCCTTACCCATTTTATTCTTCTCCTAGTTTTCTCTACTTGTATTATATAACAAATCCTGTTTCAGTATATTAAAATATCATTACATTCATATTACATTTTTGTTACAAAAAAAGTAAATACTAATTTATCAGTATGAAGTTGTCAATTAAAAGTAGACAATAAAAAAGCAACTTACTTAAATCCCAGTTCAGTTCTATACTGAATTG
>CANQQF010000027.1 GCA_947625985.1 uncultured Clostridia bacterium
TATTTATCAGAGAAACTAAATTTTAATGTAGGAGAAAAATTTACTGAGTTAGTAAATAATGTTTTATTAAGACTAAATTAAATGTTAAAACAGATTAGAGGAATATAAAAATGGGTAATTATAAAAGTTGGTCAAGTGAAGAAAGATATTTTGCAGAATGTCCAATTTGTAATCAAAGATTACCTATGATTAGAATGATAACTTTGAAAAAAGCTGATAGATATAGTTCAAAGAATTTAACAAAACTGTGTGAAAATTGTTATATAAAAATGCTTGAATATATTGGAATCACTGATGTTGAATTATAAACTATAAGTTTATAGTTAATGAATTTTGGAGGTAATATAAAATATGATTATAGTTAGTCAAAATAAAGACGAAATAGTGAACTTTAACAATATTATAAATATTATGATTACAGATTGCGAAGGAGATTTTGTAATATCGGCAGTAGCTCTAGTAGGAGTAGATGATATTTATAGAGAATTAGGTTATTACAGAACCAAAAAAAACATTGATTTGCAAAAATATATAATACTGCAGATGAAAAGGAGGAAAAGTAATGAGAATAGCAGATGAAATGTTTGAAAAATTAGGATATGAAAAAATAATAGATAATGTTGATTTCATACAATATGAATTTGAAGGTATCTATATGGATAATGAAATAAGATTTGATTTAAAAGCAAGAACAATTACAAAAGAATATTCTAACGGAGAAAGCCAAGAAATATCCTTGCAAGAACTACAAGCAATTAACAAAAAATGTAAAGAATTGGGGTGGTTATAATTCGTGAAATAGAGTTTAGAGGAAAAGTAGCTGATGAGCCTGATGAGTGGATTTATGGTTGGCTAGTTAGTAAAGATAGAATTTATCAAGAAAAAGAAACTAAAAATACAAAATGTTGTGGAGTTGGAATTTTTAATGTTAAAGAAGAAACGGTAGGACAATACACAGGCTTAAAAGACAAAAATGGAAATAAAATTTATGAAGGAGATATTATTGAATTTTCTTATGATGCATTTGTAGGCAATTTTGATACTTTTATTGCAAAAGGAAAAATAGTTTTTATGTATGGAGCTTTTTATATTGAATGCTTTGATAATAAGGGGAAAACAATATATGAGATATATTTATTATATAGTATAAATTTAGATGATATAGAAAAAGTAGGAAATATATATGATAATCCAGAACTATTGGAAGGAGAATGATATGGAAGATAAAATTGAAGTAGGAGAATATGTAAGAACTAAAAACGGACTAATAGGAACTTTAATAAAAATATCAGAAGCAGGTAGTGGAGTGAGATATGAAGGGGAATTTATAACAGATGAAATTTTTTCAATTTATACAAAACCATATACAGAAGTGTGTATTAGATTAAAAGACAGAGATATAGCTAAACATTCCAAAAACATAATAGACCTAATAGAAGTGGGCGATATAGTTGAATTAGCTGATGTGTTAAGTCAAGAAGTTATTTATATATATGATGAAGAAATGTTAGAAGCAATAAAACAAGATATTGAAGAAGGACAAATATTAAAATCAATTGCTACAAAAGAACAATTTGAAAGTATAAAATATGAGGTGATGTAAAATGAATTTATATAATTATTGGAAACATTTTAAGACAATATCAAAACATAAGTGGGAAGTAGGTAAAGTATGTTTTAAAATCGGTTTATATAAACAAGGAATGATGCACGATTTAAGTAAATATGGAAAAACTGAATTTTTATCAAGTGCAAAGTATTTTCAAGGAAATAGGAGCCCAATAGAAGTAGAAAAAGATGAAATAGGATATTCTATAGCTTGGCAACATCATAAAGGACATAATCCTCATCATTGGGAATATTGGATTGATAATTTAGGAACATACAAAAATACACCATGTAAAATACCTTATAAATATGTTTTGGAAATGATATGTGATTGGATTGGAGCAGGGAAAGTATACAATAAAGAAAAATGGACACAAGAAGAACCTTGGAATTATTATCAAAAATGTAAAAATGAAAGGATTTTCCATCCAGAAACTCAGAAACTTATAGAGTATTTTTTAAAAATAATCAAAGAAGAAGGAATAGATGGTTTTGTGAAAAAGGTAAAAAATCCCGATTATATAGTATACGATTATTTAGGAATATATTTACCATAAAGTAGGTGAAAAATGTTAAAAATTAAAGATAATGTAGATTTGAAAGAGTTAGAAAAGTTCGGATTTTATTTAGAAGGAAATACATATAAGTATAATTTGCCCTTAGGAAAATGTGCTTATGTATGTAAAATTTTAGAGAAAAAAGAATTGATTTTTCCTTGCTATAATTTAAGATGGTATCAATTTATATTTAAAAGTAAAATAATTAAAAAAATAAATAAAATACAAAATGATTTAATTCAAGCAGGATTAGTAGAGAAAGTAGGTGATTAAAAATGTCAACCTATGGAATAGAAAGAACACTAAAAGAAAAACTTCAAAAAGGCTTTAAAGAAGGAGTAGATGAAGCTATGAATCTTGTATTTAAAGAATATGGATTATTTGGAATTATAGAGCTTTTCTTAATAGTAATGAAATTTAAAAAGAAAGTAGAGGATAAGAAATGTGTGAATATTGTAAAGACGAAATGGAAAGTAAACCTATAATTGATAAATATGCTATTGACACAATAGTTGACCATAAGTTTCTATATAACTATTGTGATTGCGGAAACCACACAGTTGTAGAGATAAATTATTGTCCGATGTGTGGAAGAAAGTTAGGAGGAAAAAATGAAAGATTTAAAAATAATGATCAGTCAACCAATGAATGGAAAATCAGAAGAACAAATTAGAAATGAAAGAGAAGAATTGGTAAAAGAATTAGAGAGGAGAGGACACAAAGTAGTAGATACGATATTTGCAGAAGAAACACCAAAAGACTGTGATACAGCTATCTATTATTTATCAAAATCAATAGAAAATATGAGTAAAGTAGATGCAATAATTTTTATGCCAGGATGGAAAAATGCTAGAGGTTGTAAGATAGAGCATGAGATAGCAGTAAAATATAATAAGTTAATAAAAGAATTATGAACATAATATGAAAATGAATTATAGAAAGAGGGGTTAAAATGCAAGGTATATTTGAATATTATAGAAAAAAAGTAGATAAAAATGGAAATGTGATTTTTGAATTAATTGATGAAAATGATATTAAAATTTGCAACTATACTATTCCTGAAATCATTACAATAATAGATCGTATTAATAGTATTAAAGGAGAAAACAATGAAAAAAATAGATGATTTAAAAAAACAGTACGAAAAAACAAAAGCTGAAATGGGAAAGCTAGAAGAAGAAATAAAAAAGCTAGAAGAAAATAAGGGAAAATGGAAGCCGAACAAAGGTGAAACGTATTATTATGTTGATATAAATTTTAATGTTGCAAGGAATACAAATTTCTTTGTAGAATTTGATAGAGAAATAGTGAAATATAATAAGGTTTTTAGAACGGAAAAAAAAGCACAAGATTATGCGGATTATTTAAAAGCATTAAAAGAAGCTAGTTATGAATTTACAGCGGAAGAATTTGAAAATATTCATATAAGAAAACATTATATATATTTTGATTCTAATAGAAAAACATTAGATGTATTCTATGATTTAACTAGTAGAAAACTAAATACTATATATTTTAAAACTGAAGAAGAAGCACAAGAATTTATAGATGCACATAAAAAACAAATATTAAAATATGAATTTGGAATCGAGGAGGAATGAATATGAAATTTTGTAAGGGAATGTTAGTATCTATACTAATTATAATAATAGTAGTTATATTTATAAAAATTATTACAATAGGTTATAGTAATAAAGAAGTAATTGCTATACAAGTAAAGGATAAATATATTAAAAGATATAATGATGCAGATATTTATATGGTTGTTGATGAAGATAATAATACGTATCAAATAACAGATTTATTTTTTATAGGTAAATTTAATTCAACAGATATATATAATAGTTTAAATATTGGACAAGTATATCTTGTAGAAGTATCTGGAATAAGAAATTATTTTTTTAGTTGGTACAAAAATATAAATAGAATTATATGATAAAGATTCAAATTTGTTTTGGAATAAGTTGTAGGAGGAATTTATATGAAAATTAAAGAAGAATTAGAAAATTATAAGAGAACTATATATACGATAAATAGAATTAAAGAAGAAATAAAAGAAATATTAGATAGTAGAACTGAAATAGCAGGGCCGTCTTATGATGTGGTAGGAGGAATACCCAAAAGAGGCTTTAAGCAATCAAATTTGGAAAAAAATATTATAAATACATATGATAAAATACAAAAGAAAAAAAATATCATACTGAAATTAGAAAAAAAGTTAAATTTAATAGATTCTATAATTATTTTACTTAAAGAAGAAGAAAAAGACATTATAATATCTTTTTATTTACAAGGAGTAAGTAATAGAAAAATTGCAGAAAGATATAACGTAAGCGTTGAAGCGATGAAAAAAAGAAAAAAAAGAATTATAAATAAAATGCAAAAAGAGTATGATAATTCTTTAAAAAGTTAAAATGTCCCCTAAGTGTCCCCTTTTCATCCCTTGTCAACGAAAAATAATAATACTATAATTAAAATAGATAAAATGTATGATAGTTTTTTCATTCATATAACTTAACCTCTTATGTATGAAAAAGGACTGGTAATAAGTATCAGTTCTTTTTTTATTGCAGGATAGAACAAAGGAAGTTCAACAGACTCATACTCTGTCGGTTGTGGGTTCGAGTCCCACTCCTGCATCCATAAATTTAATTATAGGTGATTAAATGAATTTTAATATAAATAATACAAAAATACAAAGAAATTAACAATATCAATAAAAATAGGTGATGATTTATGAGTAAAAGTGAAAGCAACTATGAAAAAATAATATTACCAAATTTAAAAAGGATTGAAGCTTGGTACAGAGATGGTGCAACAGATGAAGAAGTATATAAGCAATTAGGAATAGGAAAGACATCATTTTATTATTACTGTAAAGAACATTTTGAACTCAACGAACTCCGAAAAAGAACAAAAGAAATAGTAGATATAGATGTCGAAAATATGTTATTAAAGAAGAGTTTAGGATATACAGTGAAAATTTCAAAACCTTTCAAAGTTAAACATATAAAATACAATGAAAATGGCAAAAAAATAGCTGAAGATGAAAAGATTGAATATGCTGAGGAAGAAGAATATATTGCACCGTCAGATACGGATATGATTTTTTGGTTAAAAAATAGAAAACCAGAAAAATGGAGAGATAAGCATGAAATAGAGCATAGTGGGAATATAAAATTAGAGGATGTATTATAATGATTTATACAGCTGATTTTTTAATTAAGAAAAGAATTGAAAGGTGGAATAGTAAAAATAAAGAAAATAGATTAAAAGAAGATTATGTTTTAAGAAATGCAATAGGAAATGAGTTAGTAATAAATAAAGATTTAAGAGAAGAAGTTCAAAGGCAACCTGAAAAGTTGATTGAACTTCTTTTTTATGTTGTGGATAAAGAGCAAAATACAGTTCCATTTATTTTAAATGATGTACAAAAAGATTTTATAACAAAACTAAATAGAGCAAAGGAAGATTTTGAAGAAGGAACTATAACTGATATAACGTTTCTAATATTAAAAGGCCGTCAACAAGGCTTCACAACACTCATAACCGCTTACCAGCTAGCAAGTACAATTCTTAATAAGAATTTTCAAGGATTTACTGTCGCAGATGAAACTTCTAATACAGAAGCTATATTTCAAAATAAGGCTAAATTTCCTTATGAACAGTTACCTGATGTTATTAAGCCTACAGAAAAATTTAATAATAAAAAACAACTTCTTTTTGAAAAAATAAATTCTAGTTGGCAAGTAGCTACTGCAACTGCTAATATGGGAAGATCTAGAACAGTAAATTTTTTTCATGGAAGTGAATGTGCTTTTTGGAGAGATGGCATAGCACTAATACAGGCTGGTATCGGTGAAGCTTTCACAAAAAATTGTATAAAGATATATGAATCTACAGCAAATGGATTTAATGAGTTTAAAGAATTATGGGATTCGAAAACATGTATTAATTGTTTTTATGAATGGTGGAGAACACCTGAATATAGACTTAATATACCTATAAAAGAGAAAAAAGATTTTATAAATAATATCAAACTTGCAAAGGAATGGATATTTGACAGACTTCAATGGTTAAAGAATAGTAAAAAATTAGATGATGAACAATTATATTGGTATTATAAAAAATATAAAAGTTATATTGATAAGGAGTTAATAAAACAAGAATATCCATGTACTCCAGAGGAAGCATTCCTTGCATCAGGTAATTGTGTATTTGATAAAGAGGCAATTATTAGAAGAATAGAGGAATTAAAAGAACCATTGAAGCGAGGATATTTTTCATACAAATATGATGGTTTAAAAATAACCAATATACAATGGCAAGATGATGAAAATGGACCATTTAAATTATATAAATTACCTATAAATAAACATCCTTATGTATTATCTGGTGATACAGCTGGAGAAGGAAGTGACTTTTTTACATCGCAAGTTATAGATAACACAACCGGTGAACAAGTGGCATCTTATAAGGATAAACTTGACGAAGTTGAATATTCACATCAAATCTATTGCTTTGCTACTTACTATAATAATGCTTTAGTAGGAATAGAAACCAATTTTAGCACTTATCCTCAATTGGAACTTGAAAGAATTGGATATAAAAATTTCTATATTAGAGAAATTGAAGATAAAATAGCTAAGAAGGTAAAAAAATCGTATGGATTTAAAACAACAAGCTTAACAAGACCAATTATTTTAGGGGAGTTAAAAAGAGTTTTGAAAGAGCATTTAGATAAAATCAATGATAAAGATACACTACAAGAACTTTTAGTTTTTATAAAAAATGATAAAGGAAGAGAAGAAGCACAAGCTGGCTATCACGATGATTTAGTTATGGCATTAGCTATTGTATATTATATAAGAAATCAACAAAAAACAACAATTGAAGTAAAAGAAGCCAAAAAAGAATTTTACAATTTTAATTTTGAAAGAAGTAATAATTTTGATAGTGATTTAGGAAGTGAGGAAATAGTAATATGATATATTTACTTATTAACAATATAGTATCAGCTATATTGATTTTTTTATCTTTTTATTTTGGACTAGTAAATGGACAAAGAATTGAAAAAAAAGAAAATGTAGATATTTTTACAATTATTAAAAAGAGAAAAGAAAATAAAAAAGTTCAAGAAGAACAAGATAAATTACAAACAATAATGTCTAATATAGATGCCTATGATGGAACGTCTGAAGGGCAGAAAGATATTCCTATTTAAGGGGGTGTAGTAAATGAAAATAAGTGATGAAAAGTTAGAAATAACTACAATATGGGCAGAATATCAAAAAGGTATTGATTATATGACAACACGAAATATTTTTTCATCAACTGAAAGAAATTATAATTTTTTTCTAGGAAAACAATGGGAAAATGCTAAGTTAGGCGATATGAAGCCTATTGTCCTTAATATAATTAAACCAATTGTCAAATATAAAACTGGAGTAATTAATCAAAACGCTTACTCTGTTGTATTTTCTCCTTCATATCTTCAACAAAATCCGCAGGAAGCAAATAAAATATGTGAATTATTAAGCAAACATGTGGATAGAATATTCGAAAATCAAAATTTAAGTGGAAAACTAAGAACAGTTGTTAAGGATGCTTGTATTAATTCTGAAGGAATATTATACAACTATTATGATGAACAAGAAGATGAAATAGTTCCAGAAGTAGTGAACAAAAATAACTTTTTACTTGGAAATGAAGCAGACGAAAATATACAAGACCAGCCATATATAATAATAGCTTTCCGTAAACCTATAGAACAAGTAAAAGAGGAAGCAATATTGGACGGAAGAAAACAAGAAGAAATTGATTTAATTGTAGAGGATGAAGAATTAGAGCATGAAGCAGGGTATGATGGTAATAATCAAGAAATATCTCCTATGTGTATGGAACTACTAAAGATGTATAAGAAAAAGAATAAAGATGGAATAAAAACTGTACACTTTGCAAAATGTACAAAATATGCAGAAATTGTAAAAGAAACAGATACAGGATTAAAATTATATCCAGTAGAACATTATGTATGGGAAACAGAAAAAGGTAATGCTAGAGGTTGTGGTGAAGTTGAAACTAATATACCTAATCAAATTGAAATAAATAAAACAGAAATGAGGAGAGCTATAGCTGTAAAAGCTCTTGCGTATCCTAAACTTGCTTACAATTCAACTTATATAAAAAATCCTGAAGCATTAAGGCAAACAGGTGCTGAAGTCCAACTTGAAGGAGCAGGAGTTGATGATATTCATAGTCATATAGGATATATTAGTGCTACTAGTATGAGTGCAGATTCTAAATACTTACTAGATGAGTTGGTTACATATACACAAGATTTAGCTGGTGCAGGGGACAATGCAAGTGGAAATGTTGACGTGACAAAAACAAGCGCCAAAGCAATATTAGCTGTACAGCAAGCACAACAACAGCCTTTAAACGAGCAATTATATAAATATAAAGAATTTTTAGAAAGTTTAGCTAGAATTTATTTAGATATGCTTCAAAACTATAAAGTAAATGGACTAGTATTAGAAGATGAAGTGCCAAAGCAAGTAATAAATCAAGAAGGAATTGCTTCAACTGAGAATGTAACGCAACAATATCCTTTAAGCTATGAAGAATTACAATATTTAAAGGCAAATGTCAAAGTTGATATAACACCTAAGACACCATACGACAAATATGCTGTAGAGCAATCGTTAGACAATTTATTTGTTAACGACAAAATTACATTTGAGGAATGGGTAAATGCATTACCGTATGATGGCTATAATGACAAATCAAAATTGCTTGAAATCGTCAAAAAAAGACAACAAGATAAAGCTGATATTCAAGCAATGCAAACACAGGCAAATCAGCAAATGCAACAAATACAGCAATTACTTAATGAACATTCAAAAAGACAAGATATACAAAATATAGCTAATGAAGGACAAGCAAAAATTATGCAATTTCAAAATGCTCTAGGAGGTAATTCTGAAAATGGAATGTGATAAATGTAAAATAGAAATGAGAGTAGAACAGGTAATTAATGGAAAGTTTTATTTTAAATGTAGAAAATGTGGAAAAGAAATAGTAAAAACAGATAATGAATTAGAAGAATATTATAATTCTAAAATAAGAAAAGTAAATATTGATTAAAAGCAACTGTAAAGAAAATCTTAACAGTTGTTTTTTATAGCTCCAAAACATGTGTAAGAGGATAAACTGCTATCAAGGGTAGTCCGACAGGACTTTAAACAAGGAGGATTTGAGATGGAATTAGAAGAAATGAATAATGATGTTAATGTCAATGAAACATCCATTGACACTGAAAATCCTACAAATAATGCATTAGAAGATGAAGAAATTGTAGGTACACTTACTGATACGAGTGAAAATTCTGAAGATAATGCTAGCAAATCTGAAGAAGTAAGCCAAAATTCAAAAAGTGTAGAAGAAAAAATATTTACACAAAAAGATGTAGATAAGATGATTGAGGCTAGAATAAACAGACTAGAAAACGTCAATCGAAAAAAATTACAAGAGTATGAAGATTTAGTAAATACTCTTAAAGTGGGAATTGGAGATAAAAGTGATACCAGTGTCAAAGAATTAAACAAAAAATTTAAGGAATTTTATAAAGATCAAGGTGTAGAAATTCCAGAAGCTAGTAGACAATATAGTGAAAGAGAAGAAAAAATTCTTGCAAAAGCTGATGCTCAAGAAATAATTGAAGCTGGAGAAGATGAAGTAAAAAGAGTTGCTTCAGAAATCTATAATAAACCAGCTGAACAAAGAAGTATGCGAGAAAAATTTATATATTCAGCCTTAGGAGAATATTTTGTGAAAAATAAAGCAGTAAAAGATTTAAAAGAAAAAGGTGCTGATATAAAAATACTTGAAAATGAGGAGTTTAAAAAATTTGCAGGTAAATTTAGTGCAGAGACATCTATGGGAGAAATTTACGATTTATATAATAAAATAGCAACTAAGGAAGAAGTAAAGAAAACACCACCAGCAAGTACAGGTAGTGTTAAAACTACAGGAAATACAGCTGAAATTAAGGATTATTATACCCCAGAAGAAGTTTCAAAATTCACAATGGAGGAATTAAAAAATAATCCAAAACTAATGAAAGCTGTTGATAAATCTATGGCCAAATGGAAATAGTATACCTTGATAAAAAAAGGAGGAATTAAAATGGCAATAGCAAATTTTCAAAGAACAGTCTGGTCAGCAAAAATACAAAAAGCTTTAGAGACTGTTACAGGATTAAAGAATCATTCAGATTATCAATTTGAAGGAGATATTAAGTATGCAAAAGAGGTAAAAATATTAGGAGTAGTTAGACCTACTATCAAAACTTATGTTCCAGGTACTCCAATTGAACTTGAAGAAGGACAAGATACTTCTCAATTACTAAAAATAGATCAATATAGATACTTTAATTTTGAAGTAGAAGATATTGATAAAGCACAATCACAACCGGGACTAATGGATGCACTAGCTGAAGAAGCTGGAAAAGGTTTAGCTGAAGAAGCAGATAAATACATTGCTAAAATAATTAAAGAGGGTGTTGAAGGTGAGTCAATTGATTCTGTAGATGCTTCAATAACTAAAACAAATGCAATAGCTACTATTGAAGATTTATTAGCAAAATTATATGAAAAAAATGTAAAAACAACTGAAGAACTATATCTTGAAGTATCTCCAAAAGTTTTTGTGACAATAAGGCAGGCCTTAACAGAGCTTTTTACAGAAAATGTAGAAATGTCTAAAAAGGGGGCTGTTGGAAGATATGGCAATGCGTTAGTTTGTGTTGAAAACAATTTACCTGAAACAACTGAAGACCAAAAGAAAATACAAATATTAAGAACTAAAAAAGCTGTAGCTTATGTTGGTCAAATTGATAAAACAGAAGCATATAGACCTGAAACTGCTTTCCAAGACGCAATTAAAGCATTATTTGTCTTTGGTGCTAAAGTTGTACGTCCAGATGAAATTGTTTGTCTTAAAGTTGCATAATTTAGGGGACTGTAAAAAAAGTCCCCTTTATTTTTATATTGAAGGATAGTCAAAAGGTAAGACAATAGTTTTTGGAACTATGAGTGCAGGTTCGAGTCCTGCTCCTTCAACCATTGATTTAGGAGGATAAAAATGTCAAAAGAATTAAGAAAACAAAAAAAAGTAGAAAAATTTATTATTGCACCGTCTACACATTTATTTTTAGGGGTGACAATTACAAAAGATACGTATATAGAAGATGAATTAATATTACCTGATAACAAAGGCAAAATACACCAAATAATTAAAAATTTAACTTTAACTACTATAATAACTAATAAAAAAACAAAAGATTATGGAATAGAAACTGAAGAAAATACAAAATTAGTTCAAAATTTACCAGAAAATATAGTGTTGATATGGGGTGAAGACACAGGCTATATTGTACCACCATACAAAATGAGGAAAGTAGAAGAAGCAATAGAAGATTTAGAATCTATAAAGGGATTATAGGAGTGATGTAAAATGACACTTATAGAAAATATAAAAATAGCATTAGCTCTTGCTGACGAATATAGTCCGGAAGCTGGATACGAAAGCATGTATACAGAAGATGAAGATTTCCAAAACAAAACCAAAATTTTGTATGCTCAGCCTTATCAAGAGCTTTCGCAAATAAAAAAAATAAAAAAATCTAAAAATATATCAAGAAATGTATCAGAAGATGCAAAAGAAAATTACACAGCTTATAGCTTACCATTTGATATGTATTTACTTAAAGATGTAATAGCATTAGATAACGAAACAAATAAACCTATTGAAGGAGATTTTTTCTTAAGGATAAATGAGAAAAAAATATACATAAATGATACATCTAAAGCAACATATAAAATAGATTATTATGCATATCCTGAAGTAATTACAGAAGCAACAGAAGACGACTTTGAATTGGAAATAGATCAAGATGTGCAAATGATATTAGCATATAAGGTAGTAGATAACATTTTAAAGACAGATCCTTCTGCAGATTACACAGCATTTAAGAGTGCGTACGAAGAAGCAATACAAAAACTAGATTTAAGAGAAAATGCAATGATAGTTAAAATTAATAATGAATACAATATTTAGGAGGTGAAAAAATGGCAACACCTATAACAAGAATATATTCTAACTTAGCTGGATGTGATTTTACAAATGATCCAGCTAAAGTAGCACTCAATAGAAGTCCAAACTGTGTAAACATGTATAAGGACTATACAGACACACAAGGAAATTGTGTGCAGACAAGGCAAGGCTTAAAGCACATGATACATTATTATGATCCAACAACAATGGATTATGAAAGTATGCTAGTAAATATAAATGGATTATGTAAGTATGAAAAAGATAATAAATTATACATTTTGGTACATGCAAAAAATTTACTTTTTAAATGGGATTATCCTAATGAATATGCACCTGAAGTAGTTAGTCCAAAAAATATTATATTTAAAAAAATGAATAATTATAAAAGTTCGTTTGTGTTATTTAACGATAAAGTCTATATTAATGATGGTAAAAATTATTTAGTATACGATGGCGAGAATGTAAAAAACGTATCAGATGATGCTTTTATACCTACAACAAGTATTTCAAGATTGCCACATAGTGGAGGAAATTTGTATCAAGATGTAAACGTTTTAACACCAAAAAGAAAAAATAGTTTTATAGCAGATGGTGAGAGCACAGAATTTTACTTAGATACAGTATTTCTAGACGAAGGTGAGGTAAAAGTATGGATTAATGACGTTATCTTGGATAATACTGAATATAGTGTAAATAGAGTTACAGGATGCATTACTTTTATGAATGCACCTGAAAAACCGCTTACAGCTGGTCAAGACAATATTATTATTGAATTTAGTAAGACAGGAATAGATTATGATACTAGGATACCAGAATGTACTAAAAATATAGTTTTTGATAACAGAATTTTTTTTACTGGAAATCCGCAATTTAAAAATGCTATATTCCATTGCGAATTAAATAATCCTGCATATATAAGTGATTTAGCATATTATCAAGATGGAACAACAGATAATGCAATAAAATCATTTACTGTAGGTAATAATTTATTATGGGTATTTAAAGAACCATCACAGCAAAACGAAGCAATATTTTATCACACACCAGTTATTGATAGTGAACAAGGTAAAATTTATCCAAGTAAACAAGGAAATATTGCAACAGGTTGCGTGTCTGAGTGTACAAATTTTAATGACGATATAGTTTTTGTATCACCATTAGGGCTTGAAGGAATTACAGGGAATATTGAAGAAGAACAACTAATATCGCACAGAAGTTCATTAGTCGATACTAAATTTATAAATGAAAATAATTTTGAAGATTTACAGATGGCCGAGTGGCGAGGATATTTAATTTGCTTGGTAAATGGTCATTTTTATTTGGCAGACAGCAGACAAATTTATCAAGGTGTTAAGGGATATGAATACGAATGGTATTATTGGGAAGTAGCAGAATTATTCGAAGAAAGATATGGAAAAATAAATACTTTGCTAAGTTTTAATCAGGAATTGATTGTTGGAACAGATTTAGGCTATGTGTTAAGATTTGATTCTTCACAAAATCACGATGGAGCATTAAATGAAATTTTAATTTATTCATGCTGGCAAACACCTAACGACATTTTTGGAGATACTAACAATTTAAAAACAACAAATAAAAGAGGTGGAGTGGCAAAAATAAAAACAATTCAAAATGGAAAAATAACAGTTTCTGTAAAAACAAACAGGAAGCCAGAAAAAATTATAAAAGAATATAGTGCTACAGGATTTGATTTTAATAAAATAGATTTTGAAAATTTTGCTTTTACTACGCAAGATATGTCATATATTGTATATAAAATAAAAATGAAAAAATTTATAGATTTATCATTGAAATTTTATAGTAATGGATATCCTTTTGGATTATATGATGCTACGCTAGAAGTATATCGTGGAAGCTATATCAAAAGGACATAAGGAGGTGTTTTTAATGATAGAAAAATTAAATGCAAATGTTAATATAATAAGTACTTTAGACGACAAGCCAACGCTTTCATCAACAGAATTGAAAAGAAAATTTGATGAAGCACCTGAAATAATAAAAAACTATATTAATAACATTTTAGTGCCTGCAATGAATAATGGAAATATTGTAATAGTAAATGACTTAACAACTGGTGGAACAAATAAAGTAGCAAGTGCGGAAATGGTTAAAAAATTAAATAATGAAAAGCAATCAGTTATAAAATATGGAGAAAGTGTACCAGTATTGTCTGAAGGAGAAATCTTCATAGAAATTGTAAGTTAGGAGGTTACCATGAGTTCAGGAACAGTATATACAAATAGAATTAGTCATTCTAGATTTTACATATCATGGTCGCAAGCAGGAGAAAAAAGTAAAACTATCAATTATAGTGTTGGAATAGAAACAAAAGATGAAACTGGATATTGGGATGACTGGTACTACAATGCAATTACAATTAGCAATTGTAATATTGGTGGAAAAAACGTAATAAGTAATGGAGTATATTCTAATGTTAGTAATGGTAGAACCGCAGAGCTTGCAAATGGTAGTGTAACTGTGGAAAATTCTACCTTTGAAATTAGTATAGATGCTTCATTATACAATACTGGAAGTGTATCAAAAAGTGAAAGAATTACAATAGATATAGAACCACCTAAACCATCCGTTAATATATCTGTTAGTGCTAAAACGGCTACTTCTATGACAATTAAAGCTAATGTAAATAATGGTGTATCTGCAAGTAAATATACATTTGTATGTGGAAATACAACCAAAGAAGTTTCGTCTAATACACATAAATTTATTGACCTAATACCAGGAACAAAATACACAATAAAGGCTAGAGGCTATGGTAATGGTGGCTGGGGAAGTTATGCCTCTACTTCAGCAACCACTTCAAAGCAGGCCACAATTACAAATGCAGAGTTAACCACAAATGGTGGAAAAATTGATATATCTAACAACTCTGGAGAAGATTGTAATTTAGTTATATTAATAGACAATAATGAAATTGCAAGACGAAATAAAGTAGAAAATGGAACATATAATTTGATTTTTAGTGACGAAGAGCAAAAAAACATTTATAAATTAATGGGCTTAAACAATAGTATAAATTGTATAGTAAGACTTGAAAATGCAAATAGAAATAAAGATTACGAAAAAGAAATTATAATTGCAAATGATGCTTTTTCATGTTCAATATTTGTTAATGGAGCTGTTAAAAAAGGCAGACTTTGGATAGGAACATCCAAAGGTAATAAAAGAGGAATCTTTGTCGTAGGAACAAAATATGGAAATAGGAGGGGAAAATAATGGATAATCCTTATGCAGAATTAGAACAAAAATACCAAAATAATATACAACAACAAAACGAACTATTAAACCAAAGTAGTCAAATTCAAAATCAGCAAATAGATGCAAATACTCAGCAAACCATGTCTGAAATTGAAAGACAAAGAGGATATGCACAAAAAGATTTTGAAAAAGAAGCAAGAGGTGCATACCAAGACTACCAAAAGCAAATCAACCCTTATGGAGTACAGGCAGAAAATTTATTTTCAAATGGCTTAGGTAATAGTGGATATAGTGAAACATCTAAACTTAATTTTTACAATACATATCAGAATAGATATGCGACAGCAAGAGAATCCACTGATAGGCTTATGGAAGATTTCAATAATCAAATGAATCAAGCAATGTTAGAAGGAAACAGAGAAAAAGCACAAGTAGAATTGCAAAAGTTACAAACTGAAATGGATAATTTATGGAATCAATTAAATTTCGATTCGACTTTAACGCAAAATAAGACAAGTTATCAGCAATGGCTAGATTCATTTAATTATCAAAAAGAGCAAGATGCTCTAGCAAATCAATTAGCTAGAGAACAGTTTGAATATCAAAAACAACAGGATGCTATAGCAAATTCTTATCGTAGTTCAAATTATTATTCAAATGGTTCATCAAATGATGATTATTATACTCAAGCATTAGAAGATTATTTGTCAAATTTATCAGAAAATCAAGAAAGTCAAACATCATCCAATAGTGTACCAAGCAATAGTAGTAATAAATCTAATTTTGATTGGAAAGATGTTAGATTAAGTGACTTTGCAAACGAAATGTATAAAAGAAAATGGAAATTTTAATAATGGAGGTGCAAAATGACACTAGAAGAATTTGAAAGAAGACTAAGAAATTTACCTCAATATCAAGGCTCAGAGGCCCAAAAACAAGATATAGCACAAAATAGACATGTTATTAATCAAAAAGGTGATATGTCCCCTTTTATTTCTAATAACAAAGAAAATATTACACCTCAAACGAATTTTATTAATAATACTAAAAAACAAAATCAAAATATATTTCAAAAAGCTGGTAATTGGTTTGGAAATATTTTTCAAGGTGCACAAAATTGGAAGGATGGATATGATTTTGGAGATGTGGCAAAAACTGTATTAGGTTCAACAGCAGATGCAGGATTAAATGTATATAATGCAGTAACATCTATGATGGAAGGATTTCCAAAACTTGCTGGACTAGGAATAGCACAAGTGGCAGATTGGACAGGAAATGATAAATTTGCAGATGCTATGAGAAAAGAAGTAGCAAATCCAAATAATGATGCATATCTATCACCAAAAGTAAATGCTTTTAGAGAAAAATATATTGAACCATATTCGGTTTTAGGAACATCATCTGATCAAGTAGCATCAGGGATTGGTAGTACAATAGGTGCTGGTGCTTTATCGGTATTAGGTGGAGCGGATGTTGGAAAGCTTCATAATATACCTGTAGGAATGGGAATTGCAGAAGCAGGTAATAGTGTAGCAGAGAACTATTCTAAAGAGGATGTAACAGATGCACAAGCATGGCTAAATGGTACTGGTAAAGGAATTACTTCTGCTATAACAGAGAGTATATTTGGTGTATTCGGAGTAGGAGGAAGTGAATTGGACGATGTACTACTTAAAGGAGCAACTAAAAAATTAAATTCACAATTAGCAAAAAGTATGGCTCAATTAGGAATAAAAGGTGGTGGAGAAGCAGCAGAGGAATTTTTAGAGTATGCAGGAGGGTATTTAACAAACTTAGCTACTGATGCCATTAGTAAAGGTAAAGGAGCTGAATTTTATGAAAAGTGGAACAATGAAGAAGTAATAAATAATATGTTATCAGCATTTGTAAGTACAGGTATAACTCAAAGTGCTGGAAATATAAGCAATATAGCTAAAGGCAATGATGTAATAAGTGGCAGAAATTTAGATGTACAAAAATTGATTGATGCAAATGTAAATGAAGATATAGAGAATAGAACTAACAATGGAGAAAAAGTTGGAATAAAAGATAGATTTCAGCTAGAGGATAAATATGCAGAATTATTGAAGGATGTAACTCCAGATAGTGCAAAAAAAATAAATGGTACTATACAAAATACAAAGCAGATTAGTGATTTTAATTTGCTAAAATCTACAAATAGCAAAGTTACTAATGCAGAGGTTAAAAATCAGTTAAAAAGTCAAATAGAAGGAATAAAAGGTATTGATAATGATTCTAAGAAAATTATAACTGATAGAATTAGTATGATTAAATCAGATACAGATATGGTTAAAGTTGCTAATGATGTAAATGAACTAGTAAATCTGTATAGTAATCAGAGTAATAATATGTCTCCAACATCTAAAAATGTTTCAATAAAAGAAAACTATAACAAATATAAAAATGCTAATTTAAATAGTGAAGTTATTAGTAATGCTATGGAACTTGTACCAAGTAATAAACAGAATAAAAGAACTAAAGAGCAATGGTTAAAGGTTGCAGAACAAATAGGAAATAATGTAAGTCCAGAAGAAGCAGAAATGTACGCATATAAAACTTGGATGGATATTAAGCCTAACAATAAGAATAATTTAAATAGACAAAGTAAAAGCTATGTACCATTTACAGTACAAGAATGGGTTAATACAGTTAAAGAGGCAAATACAAACGCACAAAATACCAATATTCAAAATAATACACTAAATAATCAAACTCAAGTGATACCTTCTCCAATGCAGAATGTTAATATTCAACAACAAGATACTAGTAATTTAAACTATGAAGAAAGCGCACAAAAGTATAATATAGACACAAAAAATGCAACAGTAAGGTCAATATATGATGTAGCAAATAAAAGAGGCTTAAATGTCAGATATGATAATACAATTTTTAGTGATAATAATCAAAATGCAATATGGAAAGTTAATGAAGATGGAACTAGAGAGGTAGTGTTAAATCCAAATGCAGATACAAATAAGGCTTTACAAAGTGTTATGATACATGAGTTAACGCATGATATAGAAGGTACATTAGAATATAAAGCATTAAGCGATTTAGTACTAGACTATAGTAAAAGTTTAGAAGATTACGAAAAATCTAGAAAAGATTTAGAAAATATGTATTCTAAAGTGTACGATAAAAATTCAGAAAATTTTGAAAGTCTT
>CANQQF010000028.1 GCA_947625985.1 uncultured Clostridia bacterium
ACAGAGACTACAATTAATGTAGTCTCTGGAGAAAAGAGCTCTCTTTTTTTAGTGTCCACTATATGGGGTTCACTTCATTTACCTTCTTTTTTTAACAACTAAATATTTATTTATCACAACTTTAATAAGATTTCCAAGCTATTTCACAAAAATGGAAATCAAAATTCAATTACAATATAAGAATTAATCTTCTTTATTAGCCATAGCATATTCTATACAATTAAGAATTAATGTATTCATAGAAATATTATGTTTATTAGAATATGCAGACACTTCTTGATGTAATTCTTCTGGTAATCTCAATGTGAATTTTATATCTACATTTTTATAATTTTCAGGTCTAAATTTTTCAAACTTTTCAACTTTCATTTTATCACCTTAAATAGTATAATCATTTTTCAATATATTATTAAACCATTATTTTTTGATATTGATTTTTAAGGTCTATTATGATATTCTTTTTTATATAAAAAATATGAAAAAGGAGAAAATTTTATGGATACAAATAAGGAAAAAAATCAAAAAACAGATGAAACAGAAGAAACAAAAAATCAAAATAATTCATGTGGAACGGCCGCATTAGTTTTAGGTATTGTTGGTGTATCTATTTCTTTTATTCCACTTTTTAATTATATTGCATTTATTTTAGGTATACTTGCAGGTATATTTGGTCCAATTGGAATGTCTCACAAGAACAAAAAAGGACCTGCAATCGCTGGACTTGTTCTAGCTCTTATTACTATACTAATATCATCAATTACTATTTACCCTACTTTGTCTAACCCATCTAATAATACAAATACAGTTAATCAGACTAGTAATACCACAGCTTCTACAGTTCAGCAACAAGATAATTTAGTTACTCCAGGTCAAATCATGACTGGAAAGGACGTTGAAGCTAGTATTGTAAGTGCAGCTTTTGCTCAAGATGTTTTACCACCAAAGACTAATTCTTATTTTTATAGTCATTATGAAGTGGATGATTCTTCAAATACATATTTATATCTTGTTCTTGATTGCAAAAATATTTCTACAATCAATATAGATGCTGATTCTGTAGCAAAAGTCACTGTAAAATATAAAGGATCATATACTTATACAAGTTTTTCAGCAATACCAGATGATTCTCTTGGTTTTACCTACTCTAAAAATATAAAACCATTAACTAATCAACAAATATATTTCTTAGCTGAAATGCCAAAAAGTATAGCTGATGAAACAGATACACCAGTCGAAATAGATATTAAGATTGATAACACAACATACGTATATCAATATAGATAATATCTAATGAACTCTTTACTTTATACATTTTCCCTATATAAAATAAATTTAAGTCACATAAGTTATTATACTTATGTGACTTTTTTATAATATATTTACTTTTTTAATTTTATTAGTCTAGATTATAACTTCCTTTGGGAAAAATAAGCTTAACTTCAGTTCCTTCATTTATTTTTGAATTAATTTCTATTCCTATTCCTAGCTTTTTACATAATTTTTTAGATAAATATAAGCCAATTCCTGTAGATTTTTTATTTATAGTTCTTCCATTTGTTCCAGTAAATCCTTTTTCAAAAACTCTTCCAATTTCACTCTCTTTAATACCAATTCCATTATCCTTTACATTTAAAATAACATTTTCTTTTCCCTTTTTAGCACATATTTCAATTTCAGGATTATTCTCTTTCATATATTTAATACTGTTTTGAACAATTTGATTTAAAATAAAAACTATCCATTTGCTGTCGGTATTTACTTCTAAATCCAAATCATGCATATTTATAGCAATCTTTTGACCTAATAATACAGACTTATTTTTTCTAATACATTCATTTACTATTTCTTCTAATTTAATTTTATTTATACAATAATCTTTTTCCGTTACATTGCTTCTTGCATAATATAAAACTTGCTCTATATAATTTTCTAATTTGTCAATTTCTTCATCAATACTCTTTGTTACATCATTTTTATTATTCTCAATAATCATTTTACTTGTAGCAATTGGAATTTTAATTTCATGTATCCAAAGTTCAATATATTCTTTGTAGTCTTCTTGTAAATACTTGTATTTATTAACATTCTCATGCATTGATTTTTCTATTTGCTCTACAATGTTTTTTAGTAATTTACCTTCTATAAAAGTTGGATTCTCAGCAATTTCAGAGATCAAATACTTTTCATCTAATTCATCTAATAAACTTAAAGTCTTTTTGTAATAGCTATTTTTAATAAAATATTCTATAAGTATTGAAACAAGATATGCTATTAATATAATAGCTACTATATATATTCTAATAAAAGAATTTAATGGATACATTAATAGAAAAATTTCAACTGTACATAAGGCAAAACAAATTAAAAATAGTTGTAATGATTTTTCTTTCAAAAAACTTGTAAAACTCATTTTTCCTCCTCTTTCAACATATATCCTTGTCCTCTTTTAGTCTCTATTAAATCATTTAATTTTAATTCTTCGAGTTTCTTTCTTAATCTCGTCATATTCACTGTTAATGTATTATCATCTATAAAGCAATCAGTCTCCCAAAGAAAATCCATAATCTCATCTCTTGAAACAATCTTTCCTCTGTGCTCAATTAAATACTTCATTATTTTAAATTCATTTTTAGTAAGTTCAATTTTCTGTTCTTCTTTTTCTAAATAACTTTTAGATATGTTTAATATAAATTCTCCACAATCAATTTTTTCTTGAATTCCTCCAAGTTTTGATCTATTTAAAACAGAAGCAATTTTAGCCAACAAAATTTGTATATTAAAAGGTTTTGTAACATAGTAATCTGCCCCATTTTGAATACTTAAAAGTTCGTCTAATTCGTTATTTCTACTAGTAATAATTATTATTGGAATCATAGATTTTTTTCTAACTTCTCTGCAAACATATTCCCCATCAGCTCCGGGTAAATTTATATCAAGCAAAACTAAATCTGATTTACTTTCCAAGATATCATTAACTGTATTGCTAAAATCTTCTAGGAACTCCGCTTCATATCCATTATGCTTTAAAAAAATTTCTATTTCTTTTCGCAATTTTTCATCATCTTCAACAATAAGAATTCTTTTCATATACTCTCCTTTTTCACACATTATAGCACATATAAGCCAAAAAATAATAACCTTACGCTATTGTAAGGTTATTATTTTATTTTTTAAATTTTAATCTTTATATGGTGTAGATTTATACCCTTCATTTTGAAGTCTTGTAACCATTTTATCTAATATTGATTTCCATACTTTTTGAAATGTTTCATTTTCTCCAAATGCAATTACCAATTTAGGACTAATTGCATAATAAATTTTTATAAATAATTTACCGCCTCTTGTTTTTTCTAATTTGTAATCTCTATATCTTCTTAATGTCCATACTTCAGGGCAATCATAAGATCCATAAACACATGTTGCAATATAACAAGCTGGTTTTGGAGCTCTATAAATTTTTAGTTTTAATTCCTTTATATATGAAGAATCTTTTTTAGCTTCCTCATATTTTTTTGCAATATTATCTAGAGATTTATTTAGTTCAGGATATAAATATGAAGTTTGTTTAACAATATATGGATAAGGATAAAATGCTTTATTTTTATTTACAGCTCGTCCAATTATCATTTTATTTTTAAGCGAATTAGATAGATAAATAATTGCATCTACTACGCTTATAACAATATTTCTGTTTTCTTCTTCATTATTCATATCAAAATAATCATCTATAACTGAAATAGATTTATTTAATACTCGAAAAGCATTTTGCCATTTAGAAGAATAATCTTCTAAAATTGTTACTCTCAACTTTGCATAAGAACTAAAAAAGATTGCTTCAATATTTTTTGGTTCATTCTGTTCAACCATATCATAATATTTTTGAGCTTCCTCCCAATCTTCTTTTTGTCTAGCCCTTCTAGCATTTTCTAAATATTTTTTTATAGAGTCACTATTATCAATTTTTACAGTACTGCCGGATACATCAACATGTCCTTCTATCATCATTTTTTTAGCTTCATCAACAGTATATTTTGTCTTACAATATTGACAAACAAAATATCCATCTTCTTTTATAAATTCATTAGAGCCACACAAGTCACATTTAATTGCCTTCATAATTTTCCTCCTAAAATTTGACATTATATTACATATTTTTCCAAAACAATATTATCATTTTTCTTATGATGTTTCAATAAAATTTAAACTTTTTTATTCATACTTCCCATTTTATATCCTTCTAAATCTACAGAAACATATGAAAAGCCATATTTTTTAAATTCACTTGCGATTTTTTCTCTGTTTTCTTTCATTGTTATTTTTTCTATTTCTTCCGGCAGTACTTCAATTCTTGCAATATTACCATGAATTCTAACTCTTAGTTGTTTAAATCCCATATCAATAAGAAGTTGCTCTGCTTTATCTACCATTTCTAATTTTTCTTTTGTAATGTTTTCTCCATAAACAAATCTACTAGCTAAACAAGCATAAGAAGGCTTATTCCATGTAGATAATCCTAATTTTTTAGATAACTCTCTTATTTCTGATTTATAAAATTTAGCATACATTAGTGGACTTTTAACATCAAGTTCAGATATTGCTTTAAGTCCTGGCCTATAATCTCCTAAATCATCCATATTTGAGCCCTCAACTAATTCACTTGCTCCATTTTCTTTAGCTAGTTTTAGGAAATTAGTAAACAAGGTCTTTTTGCATAAATAGCATCTGTTTCTTGGATTAGATGAAAATCCTTCTATTTCTGATTCTGAAGTCTCAAAAACAAAATATTTAATTTTTTCTTTATTGCAAAATTCAACAGCCTCATCAAATTCTCTTTTAGGAAAGAAATTAGATTTTCCAATTATCGCAATAACATTGTTGCCTAAAGTTTCTTTTGCTTCTTTTAAAAGAAAAGTTGAATCAACTCCAGAAGAAAATGCAACAGCCACACTTCCTAGAGATTTTAAATATTCTTGCAATATCTTTTCTTTCTTTTCTAGTTCTTCCATTTGGTCACTCCTTTTTCTTTTAAAAAAACGTACTTTACTTTTAGTTACAAGTAAAGTACGTTTAGATTATTAATTTTCATACAATGGATGTTCTTTACATATTTTAGCAACTCTTTGTCTAATTTCATCTTTTTTATCTTCATAATAGTCTACAGTCATATTTATAAGTTGTGCAATTTCAACCATTTCTTTTTCTTTGAATCCACGTGTTGTAACTGCAGGAGTTCCAATTCTTATACCACTTGTAATTGTTGGTTTTTCTGTATCAAATGGTACTGCATTTTTATTTACAGTAATTCCTACATCATCTAATCTAGTTTCTAATTCTTTACCTGTGATATGTCTATTTCTTAAATCTATTAACATTAAGTGATTATCTGTTCCTCCAGATACTAGATCAAATCCTAATTTTAATAGTTCCTCTGATAATGCTTTTGCATTTTTTACTATTTGTTTTTGATATTCTTTGAATTCAGGTTTCAAAGCTTCTCCGAAACATACAGCCTTTGCAGCTATAACATGCATTAAAGGTCCTCCTTGTGTTCCTGGGAATACAGCTTTATCAATAGCTTTAGCAAATTTTTCTTTGCAAAGTATTAATCCTCCTCTTGGTCCACGAAGTGTTTTATGAGTTGTTGTTGTTACTATGTCAGCATATTTAACAGGATTTTGATGAAGTCCTGCAGCAACTAGTCCTGCGATATGTGCCATATCTACCATAAATAATGCGTCTACCTTATCAGCAATTTTTCTTATTCTTGCAAAATCTATTTCTCTTGGATATGCACTTGCACCGGCAAGTATCATCTTTGGTTTATTTTCTAATGCCAATCTTTCTAATTCTTCATAATCAATTGTTCCAGTTTTTTCATTAAGTCCATAAGGAATAAAATTATATAATTTTCCAGAAGAATTTACTTTACTTCCATGTGTTAAATGTCCACCATGTGATAAATTCATTCCTAAAACAGTATCTCCTGGTTCTAACACTGCAAAATAAACTGCCATATTAGCTTGTGCTCCAGAATGTGGTTGAACATTTGCATGTTCTGCTCCAAAAAGTTTTTTTACCCTTTCACGTGCAAGATTTTCTGCTACATCAACATATTCGCATCCTCCATAATATCTTGCAGCAGGATATCCTTCAGCATATTTATTTGTTAAGTAACTTCCCATAGCTTCCATTACAGAATTACTAACAAAATTTTCAGAGGCAATTAACTCAATTTTATTTTGTTGTCTTCCTAATTCATCCATTATTACTTTATATATTTCTGGATCTGTTTTCTTTAAATTATCAAAATTTGGCATATATATCCTTCCTTTCTTTTTATATACGGTCATTATATAATAAATAAATTTAAGTGTAAATAAGTTTTTAAATATCAAGCAAAGTATTGATTTAAAGCAGTTTAAAGCTTTCGATTGTCACAAAAAAATCCTTAAAACATTTTTGTTTTAAGGATTTTCATTTATAAAACTATTCAACTTCTATTAATTCATATTCTTTAGTGCCTATTCCTAAATCAGCTGCAGCATCTATTGTATGTTCTCCATGTCTTGAAGTTACTCTCTCCATGAAATGTTCTTTTCCTGGATCATTTGATTGTTTTACTAAATCAATACATGCTTTATCTATTGCAACTGGATCAAGAGAAGCTAATATTCCAATATCTTTCATACATGGATCTTCTGCAACATTGCAACAATCGCAATCAACAGACATATTACACATCATATTAATATATGCAATTTTTCCATCAAAATATTTTACAACTGAAGATGCAGCATCTGCCATAGACTCTAAGAATTTAATTTGATCTGCTTTAAACATATCGTCATAAGAACCACCTTCAGCACCTGTACAATGTATATATCTTTTTCCTTTTCCAGAAGCAACACCAATTGATAATTGTTTTAATGCTCCACCATATCCACCCATTGGATGTCCTTTAAAATGAGAAAGAACTAACATTGAATCATAGTTATCTATATTTTTTCCAACATAATTTTTCTTAATTACTTTTCCATTAGGTATTTCTAATACTTTATCTGGTCCTTCTGCATCCATAATATCAACATCAAAATATTTAGTCCATTCATGTTCTTCCATTAATTCTTTATGTTTTTCAGTTGTGTCTCTAGCTCCATCATAAGCTGTATTACATTCAACCATTGTTCCATTTACATATTCTATCATATCTTTTAAAAATTCTGGGCGAAGATAGTTTTGATTTCCTCTTTCTCCAGAATGAACTTTTACTGCTACTTTTCCAGGTAGATCTTTTTCTAGAACTTTATACATTTTTACTACACTTTCAGGTGTTAATTCCTTAGTAAAATAAACTTTAGCTTTTTCCATTAAAAACCCTCCCATCAATTTTTATTTACATATACTATATCACAAAATACTATATTATAGTCAAGTAGTGTATAAATCTAAAATAAAAAAAAGATGAATATTTAAAATATTCATCTACTTTTTTCTATGCTAAACATTTTTTAAAATATGCTTCTTCTTCATATTGTGATTCCACATCATCTGGTTTGAAAGAATTCTTTGTATAAAATCCTATAGCTCTTTCCATTCTTTTATAAGTTCCAAGAATAATATATTTATAACCATTATCTACAGCAAATTTTTCTAGAATGTTTAAAAGTTCTTGTGCAATTCCAAAGCTTCTATATTCTTTTTTTACATACATTCTTTTTAATTCTAATGTTTCATCATCTACTATTTTTCCAGCAATTGTACCAATTACATTATTATTTTCATCTAGTGCAATCCAGAAATTGCCTCCATTTTTTAGATATTCTAAATAAACATCTTCATTTCTTATTTTTTCAATTCCATAATCTAGGTTAAATTCGCCTGCATAAATATATTCAATAAATTTTTTTACATCTACATCAAATTCTTCATTGTATTCAATTATTCTTCTTTCCATTGTTTTCCCCTTTCTAATTTTTTATTTTCAGGCAAAACAATGGAATATATGTCTTAAATTTAATAACGGATAGCATGGCTATCATTATTTAAGATAAAAAACATATATTTTATTGTTTTGCCAAAGTTGATCGAGTTTGAATCAATATTTTTCGTACTCGCTCCTGCGCCATCCATTATAAATTTCACCTCTTTCTTTATCAAAAAAAAATCGCGGCTAAACGCCGTGAAATTACAAATTTAAAAATCAACCAACGTTTGAGCTTTAGCATTATAGGGCTTGTTTCATTGTATTAATCAATACCTTGCTTTCGATATTGACTGCTATCCTGCTGGTGATGTCTCCATCACTTCGCGGCAACAACCCGGATCCCTATAGTAGCCTTACCTACCAATTAAATTATTTTTAAACACATTTTAATTATATTAACAGAATTTCTTGCATATGTCAATAAATTTTGCTAAATATTATGATATTTTAGTAATTTTTTTATTTATTCTCATTAATAATGCCTTCTCCTATTATTTCCTCATTATTCTTCAATAATACTTCCACATCGTTTTCAATAACAATTGGAACTTCAAGAGACACACGAATTTTCTGTTCTTCTTCTGAAACTATAGTTGCAGAACAATTTATATCACTTTTTATATATATTTTATTAATTTCTTTAACTAATTCAGATAAAGATATATCAGTAGATGTTATTTGTATATTAAAATTATATATTGGTTTTGTTGTTCCAAGCAATGTAACTGATTGACCTACCTGTATCATTTCAGTTGAAATATCTGTATCCAATACTATACATATATACTCGCCTTCTTTGGCAGATGTAACTTCTTCATCATCCTTTTGCAATTTTTCCACCTTACAATCGACGCCTTTTCCTCCTAGTCCTTCAATTGAAATTTCATCATCTAAATTTATTTTTCCTTTTTCAACATCTCCAAAAATTTTTATCTGATTTTCATCTTCTTCTATATTATCAATATATAATAAGAAAAAATTTTCCTCTGCAACCTCTGTGATGTTTTGAGCAATACTCTGATTATACTTCTTCGTAAAATTTTTAGATACAATTACTAAAATTATTATTACTAATATTAATACTATTAAATAAAAAAACTTATTTTTCATGTTTTACCCCTATTATATAAAAGAGATGCAATGATCTGCATCTCTTTATTTTACATCTCTATATGAAACAAATTTTATAAGTGCAAATACTGATACTGGCATTATTATAACAAGAATTATAATAACTGCTTTATTTATACCAGTCTTAGGTAATTTTTGTTTTGAGACACTTTTATCTTGATTTTTTATTTTAGTTAAACTTCCGTTAGAAGAACCACTTCCGCTTCCACTTCCATTACCGCTACCATTGCCACCTTGTCCATTTCCATCGCCTTGAGGAAGATTTCCAGTTCCAGGATTTACAGGTTCTTTAGTAATTGTAGCTTTTACTGTTTTAGTTACTTCTTCACTATATCTTCCAGCATTATCTAGTACTCTAGCCGTTATTTTAAGTTCTCCTTGGAAAATTTTTATTACTGTGTATAAATTATCCTCTGCAACTGTCTGCCATTGACCATCATCAATTTTAAACTGATAAATAACATCATCATCTTCATTATCACTATTTAGTTTAAAGCATACGTATCTTTCAATAAATTCATCATCTGAAATAATTGTTGGTTCTTTTATTGGACTAAATACTGTACATTCTACTGTTTCATTATCTACATTATCAGTAGCTCTTGCCCACAAATATATTGTATCTTTACTTTCTCCATCGTAAGTAACAGCTGATGAATATGTTTTCCATTCATCTTCTGATGGTTGTTCATCTTCCGTTGTCCATGCATATTGCTTAGTATTTATTCCAGATCCCATGTCAGTATAATTAATTACTGTTTTTCCATTTGCTCTATCAAAAGTTATAACAGGACCAGAAACGTCTATTTTTGCGTCAATACTTATAGATGCAATATTTTCAGCCTCATCCTTAAAGTAGAAATAATATGTTCCGGTTTCTTCTACGGAAACATTTTCAGTAACTTCTTCATTAGTTGTTGGTACAGGTATCCATCCAGGAGAAGAAGCAGTTATATCATTCTGATTACTAACTTGATATGCAGATACACCACTTAAATTGTCCTTTGCTTTTCCTATAATATTTTTTCCAAATTTACTCCATTCAGCATTATCTAATGAAACAGAAGTAATATTTGGTTTTACTTTATCAATATTTATTGGATGCTCAACCTCGCTCGTTACAACATTAAATCCATCTGTTGCAGAAAGCAATAATGTTGTAGTTCCCTCTTCAGTTAATGTTGAAGGTTGACTAGTAGATTCAATTTTTTCAGCAGAGTTTTCCTTTGAATAATAAGAAGTGGTTACACCTTCAGTTTTTTCTTCTATAGTCGCATAAATATCTTGGTTAGACCATGAATTTTCTGTATAATTTTCACCTTCATCATTATTAAATTTTAGAATAAGATCTCCTATTAGTAGCTCTTCTGTTTTTACTTTAAGTTCTTCAGATTCTGATGTGTTACCTACCATATCTGTTGCTTGAGTTTTTATTACATATTCAGTGTTAGGTGTAAGTCCATCGAAAACATTACCCTCTTGCCAATCGCTCCATTGATCACCTTTTTTTATTTGATATCTAGTTTTTGTACTATCTATACCACTATGTTCATCTATTTGACCTAAAGTTACAGTAATACTATGAGTTGTTGTTTTCACAGTAGGTTGGGTATCAGTCGGAGGTATTCTATCAATTTTTGTATTTTTAGTAACTATGTCAGAGTAATCTTCTGGCTTTGTACCAACGATTCTCGCATCAACTTGAATTAATCCATTTTCTTCTATAGGAATATCTTTGTCCTTCTCACAATCTTTCCAATCTCCATTATTGATTCGATATTGATATTTTTCCACATATTCTTGAACATTTACATCATCTGTTATTTTAAAAGTTACATCATTTTTTGTCCATCCTTCTTCAGAAACAGAAAGCTCGGGATTTTTTAAATATGTAACTGTAAACTTTCTTTCTACTGTATTACTCTCACAACCCGTAGCATCTGTTGCCCATACTTTTAATGTATGAACCTTATCCGTTGATAAATTTAGGTTTGTTAAATCTAATGTAAAGGTCTCTGTTCCACCAGTTGTATTCATTGGTTCTAAAGTATAGTCCTCGTCATCAACAATATAATGTATTGTAATTTTATCTCTTAGATCTTTATCTGTAACTGTTCCATCAAATTTAACATCTGTATAATAAAACTTTTTGTTATCTTCCAAAGTTAAACCAGTATTTGGAACATTAATTTCTCCTACTTCCATTAAAACAGAATATTTTTTAGTTTCTCCTGCTTTTATTTCTTTATTTGTCCAAGAATAACAAAATGAACTATCCTGATTTTCAATTTTCTTTTTATCTGAATTATCAGTAAACATATTCTTTAAATAATCTCTTGACCAACCTCCAATCCATAAAGTATCAATATTTGTAGTGTTGTCTACATTTCTTCCATAAAATACAAATTGAACTGGTTTATCTGTATGTCCATCCTTTGTCCAAAGCCTTACACCAGAGCCATCATCTAATCTTTCTATTGTTGCTTTATCATCACCATCAATTTGAACATCTGCACAAGTAGCAAGTGAAATAGTAGCATCATCATGTGTTGTATTTTTTAAAGTATATGTTATTTGTAATTGCTCTCCATCATTAATAAAATCGGTATCAACATGTAATTGTATTCCGTTTATATCTTGTATACCATCACCAGTTACTTGCTTATATTCCATAGCAATCGCATTGTTTTCCCAAGTAGTACCATCTTCACTATTTTTTAATATTTCATTCATATTTCCATTTTTTCCATTGACATTTAAAAATGTATGATATCCATAATTGCTATAGGTACTACTAATTAGTTGTTTTCGCCCAGTACTTTCATCAGTAACTATATATCCTTTTATGTCAAAACCCTTTAAATCACCACTAAGTTCCAATCCTCCACTAGTGCTAGTTACATTCATATTTCCATTATCTCTAGGTGTTATAGCAAATAAACATATAGGTACAGTTATTATTAATAAAAATACAAGAAAAACAATTATCTTTTTCATTATTTTTTACCCTCTACATATACAAAAATATTACTTTATTTTTTTATATCACTACTAATGAACAATTTAAACGAATTTCACTGAATTGTAATATTTGTAACCAAAATTTAAAAGAGATACCGTATTTAACTAAGGTATCTCTTTCAAATTTTATAAACTATAAATTTTAAATTCTGTTAAGTTATCTTTTAAATCTTCTATATTTTCATACATCAATTCCAGATTATACATTTCTCCAGCATTCTTTCTACATATAATAGCAGTTGTTTTTGGTAACGTTCCCTCTGCTAAGTACTTTGCAGCTAACGCAGTATCTTCAACTTCTACTTCTTTTAGATTTTGCAGATTTTTTCTTCTAAATTCTTTTGTTTGTAGTAAAGCCTGAATATGTGAAGCAATTTCAGTTAATTCCTCATTTCTTACTTCTTTATTCTTTTTAAAAATTGAATGATGAATTGGTAAGTCTAATTCATCTAAACAATTTAATTCTATTTTTAATTCTTGTATTGCTTTTTTAGTTTCTTCAACTTCTCCAGCATAATAATTATTTGTGGCAAAAACGCCATATTTAATCTGCCCTTTTTCAAGGCTTTCTGCAACATTTTTTGAATTAATTAATGGTATAAATTCTACATCTTTTAAGTTTAATCTTTCTGCAAATATATATGCAGCTTCCTCACTATTGGAACCTATAATTCCTTGATATCCTATTTTCATTTTTAATCATCCTTTTGCAATATATTTTTAGATATATATTAGTTTTCCACAATTTATCATCAATAAGTGTTTAAATTTTTAATTTACTTATATATTATTTTTCTAATAAGAATCCATCAATACTAAAGTAAGTAATTGTTTCTACTGTTGTTTCTGTATATTCAATATTTAAGTTTGTTATTATTATTTTTATATTGTCCTGTACAATTTCATTTTCGTTATCAAAATATTCATATATATTATTTTTATGTTCTAAATATTCATACATTTTACTTGTTATATCTATTTGTAATCCAGCTACTTCTAATATGACTTTATTATCTTCCGGATCTACATATTGATTTTTGTTTATCTCATATAATTTTGTATACCCCTCAATATTTAGTGCATTATTTAACATATAAGAACTTACATTTAAATTATTATTTGATATTTCATTACTTGATGAACCTATAGATGCTCTTTGTTCCTCTCTTATCTTTTCGATATAATCTCTATCTTCTTGAGTAATGTATTTGGGTCCTAAAACAGAATTATTTAAATAATTATATCCACTAACTATTGTCATTTTTTCTTTATGTGATAAATCATCTTTTCTAGTATACAATCTCATGTTATTGCATTGACTCACAGCTGATACTGTAAACATATTTATATATGGCACAATAGTTGCAACTATCACAAGTATTGGAAGTACTATAAAAATCTTTCCAACATTTTCTTTATTTTTCAAATATATTATTGTGTATATTATTTCAAAAACAACTATCATTACACACAAATATCTTGGTATTGTAAAACCATTAGCTATAATTCTTACACCTATTGCATATATTTGTAAAAAGATAAATGGTATAAATAATAATGGTAATTTATTATTTATCTTGTCAAAAATTTTTCCATCATCGAAAGCTTCACACATTGTCCAGATAGGAAGTCCCATTATAAATAGTGCTGTTAAAATTCTAAATATTTGGTTTGATGGCATACTGCGTAATACTAATATTTTAATTATATACATATATATAATTGCAAATGATGCCATAATTAAACTTCCAAGTACATATTTTATTACAACTTTTGAAAATTTTCCCATTCCGGCATCTGGTTCAGATACATTATAAATTAATCTTGGAACTAAATATATACCCAAAAGCAATAATTCAACTTTTAAGACTAAAGTATATCCTTTGCCTCCTAATATTAAGAGAACAAAGATTGATGTAACTATTAAAAGTCCAATAGCAAAAATCGCATATATCAAATTTGTCTTAAATATACTTATATATGTTTTTGTAATATATTCCTTGAATGGTTTATCTGATTTCTTATAATTAAAGTATATACCTAAATTAATAAGAACAATTCTTAAAGATATTATAAACTTCTTTAACCAAAATAAAGATACTTCCTTTTGCGTTCCACCAGAGTTTTCTATTATTGTTCCTGCAGCTGTAAGTACACCACTAACTATTGCAGCAACAATATAGAACCAAATTTTAAATTTAGACTTTTCTCTTAATATAGTTTCAATTAAAAAAGTTTCAAATACAAATGTAAATAAAAATGCACTTATATTTGGAAGTAAATCTTTGTTTTCTAAATTCAAATCAATACTTATAATGTATATTAGAGTTAGAATAAATATAATTCCTATTGTTAGTGGAAATCTTCCAATTACTTTTTTAACTTTACTAAAAAAGTTATTACTCTTTTCTTTTACTTTTTCCATATGTACCTCTCTACTTCATATTACTACATATTTATAATTACATTTTTTTACTTTTTATTATTATTTTCTACCATATATAAAATTCTTTTTCTTCCATTGTTTTTGTCATACTTAAAATCATTAAATTGTTAGTCCAGCTAATTTGTCTCACCAGTGGAGCGACAATTTCATTATCTTTATATGTTTCATCAAACTAATTTATCTATAATTTTTCTCCCCAATTAGCATCATATTTTGTGATAATTGAATACTACTTATTTTTTATCATTATATAATGCGTTTGATTTTCCTCTATTTTTTAAACCCCATTCTTTCATATAATTTTATTGCTTTTTCATTTATTTTAAATGCTTGTAATTTAATGCTTTTTCCTTTGTTCTCAAATATAATCTCATTTAATACTGCTGTTCCAATTCCTTTATTTTGATATTCTGGTTTTATACAAATATTGCCTATTTCAAAGATATTATTTTCTATTTCTTCTCCATTGTAAAATCCGTACCAAATCATCTTTTAAATATATAAGTTCTATATTTTTAAAATTTTCTTTCATAAATTTATCAAATAGCTTTTTTTGGATTTCTTCATTCCACTCTCCATAAATATTTTCTACGTATTTTTGATAAACTTCTTTTTTCAAATCATAAATAAACTTAATTTGTTCTTGGTTACCATTTTTATATGGTTCTAGTTCTAAATTTGGTACTTCCCAACCCAATCTAATTTTGCGTTCTGTAATTTTATTTTCAAGAGTTCTAGCCTTCTGTTCAGAAATAATGTGATCATAATTTGAGCTTTCTTCTGAACAATATACTTAACCCCACAAAATTTTATTGTAATTTTTTATATCCTCTCCCATAATTTCAAGATAATCTTTTTCAGCTTGGGTTAAATGAGTCTTCATATATTTATCATATTCTTGATGTGCTTTTTTTAACGCTTTTTCATGTGACACACTTCCCTTTCCTGCCAAAATATCCTTATGTGTCATGGTTAAAAATCCATCTAATTCTTTTGTCCAATCTTTCATTGTCATAGGATGCATATTTAAAGCATTAATTTCAGCAACATCTAAATAAGCTGATACCATTCTATTTAATAAATCTAGTTCATTTTCTGTTAAATAATTTTTAGCAACTTCTGTTTCTGCTCTTGTAGGCATGTTCCCTTTAAAATTAGTTAAACCAATATTTTCTTTTTTGCTATCTACTCTATTAAATATTACTTCTGCAGCTGTGTTTCTGTGGACTGCATAATGCATCTTATTTTGAACTGTTTTGAAAAATTCTTTTGTTTTTTCATCTTTTGCATCATAATCGATACTTGTTGCATAGATATCTAAAATTTTTCTCCAAAATACTTTTTCAGATGAACGAATATCTCTAATTTTTTCTAATACTTCTTCGAAATATACTCCTCCACCATTATTTTTAAATCTATCAACATTCAAATTATATCCTTTTATTAAATATTCTCTTATTAATTTATTTGCCCATATTCTAAATTGAGTACCACGAATTGATTTTACACGATATCCAACTGATATAATTAAATCTAAATTATAGAATTTTGTTTTGTAATTTTTTCCATCTGAGGCAGTTAGTAAGGATTCCTTACTAACTGATTTTTCTTCTAACTCTCTTTCTTCAAAAATATTTTTTATATGCATCGTTATATTATTTCTTGTTGTATTAAAAAGTTTCGCCATTGCATTTTGCGTTAACCAAACATTTTCATTTTCAAGTCTTACTTCTATCTTAACTTGTCCGTCATCAGAAGTATAAATTAATATT
>CANQQF010000029.1 GCA_947625985.1 uncultured Clostridia bacterium
CTTGCGGTTTTGGAATAACTTTAAAACGATAAAGAGTCAAAGTCTGGTGCCTTACCGCTTGGCTACAGCCCAATATAAAATTAGGTATTAGTTTTCGCATACTGACGTTGTAACTCACTTCGTTCGAACAACCTCAGCAGCTTGGCTACAGCCCAATATAAATTTATCTAAGTCCACATCATCATAGTATAAATAAAATATGGGGTGGAAGATGGGACTCGAACCCACGGTCTCCAGTGCCACAAACTGGCGCGTTAACCAACTACGCTACATCCACCATATTTTGTAGCCCTAGTGTGAGCACATTTAATATTTTACCTTATTTTTACCCTATTTGTCAACTATTTTTTCATAATTTGTAAAATTTATTCGTTCAATTGTTTAATATAAATATAAGACCACAAATTAATGTAGCCTTATATCTTACTTTTTTTATTTCTAATTTATTGTTCTAAACTTGATGGATCTATTCCATATTGTTCATACAACCAACTTAAATAATTAAATGGTTCGCTTGTTTGTGGTAACCCATAATCATATCCAAATGTATCTACTGTCATTGATTTTATTTTTGGCGGATTTACAGGTACACTAACTTCTGAATCAGCTGCACTTGTAGCTTCACTCTCTGAATCTTTTTCTTTAGCTTTTACTTCTACCTCTGCAATTTTCTTTACGACATCCATTCCTTCTGTAACTTTTCCAAATGGTGCATAATATCCTTGTAAGCTTGTATTATCATTTGTTGTCATTATAAAGAATTGAGATCCTTCTGAATTATAAGACTCTTCAGCTAATTCAGAAGAATATGCCGTAAAATCAGATCTAGCCATTGCTACTACACCTTCTTCAAACTTTATTTTGTTTTCTACCCCATTTGCTATAAACTCACCTTTTATTGCATATTCTTTATCTTCTTCTCCTTCAGCTAAATCACGAAGATCTGATAATTTTGGTGATCCTGAACCATCTCCATTTTTATCTCCACCTTGAATCATAAAATCTTTAAGTATTCTGTGGAATGTTAAATCATTATAAAATCCTCTATTGATTAATGTTACAAAATTTGCTACCGTATCTGGTGCTTGCTCTGGATATAACTCCATTTTTACTGTACCAAAGTTTTCAACTTCCATCGTTACTATTGGATTTTTTACTTCCATTGTTGCTTTTTTATAATATCCATATCCTACAAAACATAGTCCAACTATTACTAATAATAAAATAAGTACTGTTATAATTGTTCCAATTTTTTTCATTTTTTTCTTTCTTCCTTTCATTTATATTTTAATCTATTAAGTTATCAAATACAAATTGTTCTTGCATTCTTCTTAATGATTGTTTAATTGTTTTAGCTCTAATCTCTCCTATACCATCAACTTCATCCAAACTTTTTACATCTGCTGCTAATATATGTTGGAAAGATTTAAAGCTTTTAACCAAATTTTCTACTATATTGCTTGGCATTCGAGGTATTTTATTTAAGATTCTATATCCTCTAGTATATACTGCAACTTCGTCATAATCATCAAATATTTCATATCCTAAAATTTTTGCTATGTTGTTTTCTTTTGATATTTCTTCATATCGTAATTGTGATAATTGTTTTTTCACTTTTTGTAAAGCATTTTTATTTCTCTTTGTTATTAAATAATCTTTTACTATCAGTTCTTCTTCTTTTTCTAATCCACCTATTAACTCTTTTAGTTGCATCCTTACAAGTCTTCCGTCTTCACCTAATTCATTTATTTTTGATTGTATTTCTTCTACAATTCTAATGACCATTTCAGCTCTTTGAATAGCAGTTATGACATTTTCTAATGTTACTATATCATTAAATTCATATTCATTCAAGATGCTAAGCTTACTATCAAAAACTTTTTTATATCTTTCAAGTGTTTGAATCGCTTGATTCGCTTTATTTAGTACTGTATCTGTATTTTCTAATACATAACGATTATTTCCTTTAAAAACTGTAATTATATTTCTTCTTTGTGAAATACTTATTACCAACTCTCCTGTTTGTTTAGCAGTTCTTTCTGCTGTTCTATGTCTAGTACCTGTTTCTGTTGTTGTAATTTCAGGAGATGGTATTAGTTGTGCATTTGCATATAGTATCTTCTTTAAATCACCACTTAATACAATTGCTCCATCCATTTTAGCTAATTCATATAATTTCGCTGAAGAATAATCTTCATTTATAAAAAATCCTCCATCTACAACTTCTTTTATAGATTCATTATTCTTCGATATTAATAATAATGCTCCTGTTCTTGCTTTCAATATATTTTCAAGTCCATCACGTATTGGGGTTCCTGGCGCAATTAACTTTAATATTTTAGTTAAATTATTTGCTTCTTTTTTATTCATATTATTCACCCCTTACTTGATACCTATACTTTTTAATGCTTCATTTATATTCCTGACGCCTATTATATCTAATTTATACTTTTCTTTCAAGAGTTTTTTATTACTTTCTGGAATAATACAAATTTTAAATCCCAATTTTTCTGCTTCTTTTAGCCTTTTTTCTATCATATTAATTCTTCTAACTTCTCCTGTTAGCCCCACTTCTCCTATTATTACCATTTCTTTTGGAATTGGAATATTTTTAAAAATTGAAGCTGTAACTGCAATTATTCCTAAGTCTATTGATGGTTCACTTATACGCATACCTCCAACCACATTTACATAAACATCTTGTCCCCCAAGTAGTAGACCTGTCTTTTTTTCCAATACTGCTATTAATAATGCTAGTCTATTATAATCTATACCATTCGCTGTTCTTTTTGGTATTCCATAGATACTTTGTGTTGTTAATGCTTGTAGCTCTATAAGTACTGGTCTTGTTCCTTCAATGCAAGATATTATACATGAACCTGCTGGATTCCCCTCTCTTTCAGATATTAATACATCTGATGGATTTGTTATTTCACACATTCCTTTATCTTTCATCTCAAACATACCGATTTCATTAGTAGATCCAAATCTATTCTTTATCCCACGTAATATTCTATATGAAAAATATCTTTCACCTTCTATATATAAAACTGTATCTACCATATGTTCTAAAACTCTTGGTCCTGCTATATTTCCATCTTTTGTAACATGTCCAATTAATATTGTTGTAATTTTTCTTGCTTTACATATTCTCATTATTTGTGAAGTTATCTCTCTAACTTGACTTACACTTCCTATTGCCGCTGTTAATTCATCTGAATACATTGTTTGAACTGAATCTATAATTACTAATTTAGGATTTAATTCTATTATTGCATTATCTACTACCTCTATATTTGTTTCACCTAAAAACATTATATTTTCATTTCGGATTCCTAATCTATCAGCTCTGAGCTTAATTTGCTCTGCTGACTCTTCTCCAGAAACATAAAGAACTGCTCCATCTCCTCTTACTTTGTTACACAATTGAAGTATTAGTGTTGATTTTCCAATTCCAGGTTCTCCTCCTAGAAGAATTAATGAACCTTTTACTAATCCTCCTCCTAATACTCTATCTAGTTCTTCAAATCCTGTAGATACTCTAATTTCTTCTTCTGAGTCATATGTATTTAATTTTTTTGGTTTATTTGTTTCTGTATTTCCTGTGAGTGCTTTTTTTCCTTTTGATTCTATAAGTTTTTGTTCGTAAAAAGTATTCCAACTATTACATGCCGGACATTTTCCTAACCATTTCGAAGACTCATTTCCACATTCACTACATACAAATATTGTTTTTGTTTTTGACATATTTTCTCCTTTTCTTACCACAAAAAAAGTATAGCATAAACTTCTTTGTTTTGCTATACTTTTATAAATTTTTCTTTTTATATAGTATATTTAATTATTTTTTTTACCTTTGAAAAAGTTAGTTATTCTTTTCCAGCTAACTTCTTGATGTAAAAATTCATTTATTTCATCTTCTACTTTTTGTTGATATGGAGTTAATTCAACTTTTATCACTTTACCCCAATCTATATCTTGTAACCAAAAAGCTTTGAATTTGGCCCAAAAACCTCTTTTTGTAGGTAAATTATTTTCATTAATTCCTTGTCCAATTTGAGCTTCAGATTTTACAGGTTCAGTTTCTCCATCGAAGCCAACTCCACCAAAAACTCCTGTGCCTCCAGTAATATTTTCTGCATTTTCTTGTTGTTCTCCTAGCTCAACTCCTCCAAAAACTCCTGTTACTTTATTTTCTTCACCTAAATCGGCCATCATTCTTCCTCCTTTGTGTTATTACTACTTATATTGTTTATACTATAAAAAAATTTATAAATCAAGTGTTTTTGGTTGCTTTTTCATTACTTTTTAGTTACATATTTGTTACACTTTCATTACAGTACCTTCTAAATATTCTTGCATTGCTCGTTTTCCCTCTATAGTAATTATTTTATTTTCTATATTTGAATCAGATTTACATTCAACAAGTATATAATTATCTGTATGTCCTTTATAAACTCCTTCTTTCAGTTCCTCAATTAAAACACCTAATTGTTTTCCTACATATTGTTCATGATAATAACTCTGATTTTTATTTGAAAGTTCAATAAGAAGTTTACTTCTTTCTTCTTTAACCTTTCCATTTATTTGATTTTTCATAACAGCTGCTTTTGTGCCTTTTCTAGGTGAATATTTAAAAACATGCATCTTATATAATTTTATTTCTTTTAGAAATTCATATGTTTGCTCAAATTCTTCATCTGTCTCTTCAGGAAATCCAACTATTATGTCTGTTGTAATTAATACATCTTCATATGTATTTCTAATATTTTCGACTATTTTTCTAAATTGTTTAGTTGTATATCTCCTATTCATTCTTCTTAATGTTTCATCACATCCACTTTGCAAAGATAAATGGAAATGGTGACATACTTTTTCTAATTTAGACAGCCTTTCTAAAAACATGTCATCTATTAATAATGGTTCTAAAGATCCTAATCTAATCCTTTTTAGTCCTTCAATCTTATTTATCTCTTCCAATAAATCAATTAATCGATATTCTTTTTTTAGTTTAAAATCTTTTCCATAAGAAGCTACATGTATTCCTGTTATAATAACTTCTTGTATTCCTTCTTCTACAATTTTTTTTATTTCTGATAAAATCCCCTCAGGTTTTCTACTTCTCACTCTTCCACGTGCATATGGAATGATACAATACGAACAAAAGCGGTCACATCCGTCTTGAACTTTTATGACTGCTCTTGTTTTTTCTGTATATGTAACTTCTCCAAAATCAATAAATTCTCTATCTTGCATAACATCTTCTACACTTGTTATTGTTTTTTGATCTTTTATGAATTCTTCCACATATTTTACTATATTTGCTTTTTCATTATTTCCTAATACTAAATCAATTTCAGGCATTTTCTCTAAATCATCTTTAGCAACTTGAACATAACATCCACACGCAATTATAATAGCTTCATTATTTAACTCTTTTACTCTCCTTAACATTTGCCTTGATTTCCTATCAGACATATTAGTGACTGTACATGTGTTTATTATATATATATCAGCTTTTTGATGATATTCTACTATTTTATATCCTGCTTTTTCAAAATCTTGTGCCATACCATTGGTTTCATATTGGTTGACTTTACATCCTAATGTGATAAAAGCCACTCTTTTGATTTCTTTATCCATTTTATCCTTTTCCCTCTAATGCATCTAAGTTATCTAATGCTTTTCCTGTTCCTAATGCCACACATGAAACAGAATCTTGAGCAATCATAACATTGATACCAGTTTTTTCTTGAAGTAATTTATCTAATCCGTCTAATAAACATCCTCCACCTGTCATATAGATTCCTTTATCACTTATATCAGAAACAAGTTCAGGCGGTGTCCTTTCTAAAACTGAATGAACAGAATCTACAATCATCATTGCTGGCTCTATTAATGCTTCTAACATTTCACTAGATTTAATAACTAAAGTTTTTGGAAGTCCGGACATTAAATCTCTTCCTCTAACATCCATCTCCATATCTTGTATTTTAGGATAAACACAACCTATATTTAATTTTAAATCTTCTGCTGTCCTCTCTCCAATCATCATATTGTGCTTTTTCTTCATATATTTAACTATAGCTTCATCAAATTTATCTCCTGCAACTTTCAATGAAGAACTAACTACAGATCCACCTAATGATATAACTGCTATATCTGTTGTTCCTCCACCAATATCTACTACCATATTTCCACATGGTTTTGCTATATCTATTCCCGCACCTATGGCTGCTGCTATAGGTTCTTCTATAAGATATACTTTTCTAGCCCCTGCTTGTGAAGCTGCATCTATCACTGCTTTTTTCTCAACTTCTGTAACTTGTGAAGGTATACATATCATAATTCTAGGTGCAAACAAAAACTTTCCACAAACTTTGTTTATGAAATGTTTTAGCATTTTTTCAGTAACAGTATAATCAGAAATAACTCCATCTCTAAGTGGTCTTGTTGCAACAATATTTCCTGGTGTTCTTCCTAGCATTCTTCTTGCTTCTCTTCCTACTGCTAGGACATTTCCAGTATTTTTGTCAACTGCCACAACTGATGGCTCTCTTAATACTATTCCTCTTCCTTTAACATAGGCTATTACTGTAGCTGTGCCTAAATCTATGCCTATATCTTGCCCAAAACCAAATTTAAACATGTCTCTCTTCCCCTTCAAATATTACACTTTTATTACAGTTTCTTTACAATTATATTACATTTTAATTGTTTTATCAATAGCTTTTATTGAATTTTTCTAAAAAATATAATATAATAATTGCATGAATAATATAGATTTTATATCAAATAGTGAAAAAGATACAATGCAATTTGCAAAAAAAATTGCAAAAAAATTAAAAAAAGGTGATGTAATTATACTTTCTGGAGATTTAGGATGTGGTAAAACTAAGTTTGTAGAAGGTTTTTTAAGTGTGTACAATTTACAAGATGAAATATCAAGCCCTACATTCAACATAGTAAATGAATACAAAAATAATAACATTACTATTTTTCACTTTGACGTTTACCGCTTAGAAGATAGCTCCGAGTTCTATGAAATTGGTGGGGATGAATTCTTTGAACAAGGCATATGTTTGATTGAATGGGGCGAAATTATTGAAGACGCAATTCCTTCTGAACATATAACAATTAATTTCGAAAGAACTGAAAATTCAGAAAATCAAAGAATTTTACATATTTCATGTATTGGAAAAAAATATATAGATATTTTGAAAGGACTGTAAAAAATTGAAAATTTTAGCAATTGATACTTCTAGTAAAACTTGTGGAGTTTGTATTTTAGAAAATAAAGTACAAATATATAAAAAAGATTTAATAACTGATCGTTCTCATTCCATTAAATTAATGCCATTTATTAAAGAATGTTTTGAAAAAACTAATTTATCATTAAAAGATATTGATTTAATTGTATGTGATAAAGGCCCTGGCTCTTTTACAGGTATTAGAATAGGTGTTGCAACTGCTAAAGCATTTGCTGATAGTTTAAACAAAACTTTAATCGGCGTTAATTCTTTAGAAGCATTATCTTATAGATTTATAAATTCTGATAAGCTTATTTGTCCTATTTTAGATGCTAAAAATGAGAACTGTTATGTAGCTTTATATAAATGTGAGGATGGAACTTGTAAACAAATAATAGAGCCTTCTGCTCTTTCACTTGAAGAAGCTATAAATAATCTAAAAAAATATTCAAACTCGTCAATTACTTTCGTTGGTGATGGTGTTAATACTTTTAAAGAAAAACTCTCTTTATCTATCTCTAACTCAGATTTTTTTGATAATGATTTATTAGATTCTTACTATTTAGGCCTAGCAGGATATATAAAATATTTATCTGGTAATATTGAAAGCCATCTACCCTTATATTTAAAGAAACCACAGGCTCAAAGGCAATTGGAGGAAAAATTAAATGGAAATAGAAATTCGTAAAATGACTATAGATGATTTACTATCTATAGAAAACAAATTAGAAAGTGATTTTGATAACTTTTGGAATGCTTCAATATTTAAACAAGAATTGATTAATAAAAATTCATATTATTTAATTGCTACATATAATAATGAAATTATAGGATTCGCAGGCTATATGATAATATTAGATGAAGTAGATATTACAAATATTGTAGTTAGAAAAGATATGAGGAATCAGAAAATTGCAACAAAACTTTTCACTGCTTTACTAAAAACAATAGAACCTATGGAAAAAATTGAAGAAATTACTTTAGAAGTTAATGAAAATAATATTCCAGCAATTAAACTATATGAAAATTTTGGTTTTGAAAAAGTTGGACTTCGTAAAAATTATTATGAAAATCATGAAAATGCTTTAATAATGACGAAAAAGCTAGTAATTTAATTTACTAGCTTTTTCATATATTTTTATTCTACCGATTTTAAACTTTCAATCATATCTATTTTCTTCAATGAAAAATATGTTACTATATTTACTATCAATGTGAATACAATTGTTATTAATATTGAATAAACATAACTTTCTGGCTTAATAAATTTCCCAAAACGCATTGATTCTAATTCACATGTTGCTAATATAAATGAATTTAAGAAATATCCTCCTATGCATCCAAGAACAATTCCTATAGATGTTAATATTACAGTTTCCCTTGAAATATAATTATAAACTTCTTTGTCATAAAAACCTAAAACTTTAATTGTAGAAAGTTCTCTTATCCTTTCACTTATATTTACATTTGATAAATTATAAAGTACTACAAACGCCAATATTCCCGCTGATACAATTAAAATTATTACAACATAATTAAGTGAAGTCATCATATCTCCTATCGTTTTTGTCGTTGTAGATATTGCATTTACAGCGCTAACCTCATTTTTATCTACAAATTTTTTAACGAATTTATCTTCTTCATCTTGCGTCATTTCTTCATTTTTCAAGTATAATAAATTGGTTTCATAATTTTTTTCAAATGATTTCTCATATAAGTCCTTTGTCATATATACATAATGTCCTACATAATTTTCCACAATATCTGACACTATATATTGTGTGTCAACATCATCTGAATCTCTAATTGTTACTATATCTCCTTGTTTTACATCTATTAAATCTGCAGCTTTATCAGATATTGTAATTTCATTTTCTTTCATTTCTGATAAATTTACTTTTTCATAAGTTTTTCTATCTCTCAAATTTACTACTTTTTCTAATTCATTATAATCATTAGGTATTATAATTTGTATATCCACGCTTTTACTATCAGAGCTATTTCCTTCCTTCATAAGTTTTCCTGTTAATATATTCGTTTCAACAACTTCGTCTACTTTTTTCTCATTTTTAACCTCATCTAAAATCTTATTATATTGATCATCTTGTAAATTACTTTTTAAACTAATTTGCATATCATAGCTAAATACATCTTCATACTGTTTTGGAATTAAAGATGTAATCGAATCTTTAATTCCAAATCCTACTAATATTAATGCTGTACAACCCATTATTCCTATTATCGTCATTAAAAATCTTTTTTTATATCTAAAAAGATTTCTAACTGTTACTTTTCTTGTAAAACTTAAATGATTCCAAATAATAGGAATATGTTCTAAAATAACCTTCTTACCAATCTTTGGTGCTTTAGGTCTCATTAATACTGCAGGTGTATTTATTAGTTCTTTATATGTTGCATATATAGTTGCTCCAACTATACAAACAAATGCCGCAAATAATCCCACGAATCCATAAAAAGCATTAAATTTTATAACAAAATTTTCAATAGAATACATCATGCTATACATTCTCCAAACTATTCTAGGTAAAAATGCACAACCTATTTGCATTCCTAATACTCCACCAATTATGCAAGCTGAACTAGCATAAATAATATATTTTGATGCTATTTGAATTTTCTTATATCCTAATGCTTTAAAAGTTCCGATTTGTGTTCTTTGTTCTTCAACCATTCTTGTCATAGATGTTAATGAAATAAGTGTAGCTATTACAAAGAAAACTAATGGGAATACAGCTCCTAAACTATCTATACTTTTTGTATCATTTATAAAACCAACATATCCTTGGTTAGCATTTCTATCTAATATATACCATGTAGCATTTTCAATTTCAGAAATTTTATCACGTGCATCTATCAATTCTCCTTCTGCATCTGTTATCTTTTTGTTAAATTCTTGTTTATTTTTTTCTAACTCTGCTTCGCCTTCAGCTAATTTAGTTTTAGAATCATTTAGTGTCTTTTGTGCTTTATCTAACTGTGCATATGTAGAATTTTTGGTTTTTAAAAATTTTTCTTCTTGAGCTTTTAATTCTGCTTTTGAATTATTTAAAGTTTGCTTTGCTTTAGCTAATTCATTTTGTCCTGATTGAATTCCTTGTTCTATTTGAACTATTCCATTTTCTAACTGAGATTTATTTTCTCTCAATTCTTGTTTCTTATCTTCTAATGTTTTTTTCGTTGCTTCTATTTGTAATTTTTGTTCTTCTGTTAAATTCGGGTTTTGAAGTGACTGATTGGCATCTGCTAATCCAGAATCAACTTGATTTAAACCTACATTTAAACTATTTAAGTTTTCTTGTAACTGCGTTTTTTTATTTTGAGCATCTTCCATTTGTTTATTCGCTTCTTGTTCTTTTGTTTGTAACTCTACTTCTCCAACATTTAATTTATTTTTACCATCATTAATTTGTTTTTGGGCAGAAGCAAATTCTTTTTCAGCTTTAGCTTTATTTCGATTTATTTCAGATTGCCCATTTTCAATCTGAGCTTTTGCATCTTGTATCTGTTTTTCAGCATCTGATATTTGTTTTTCAGCATTTGCTTTTTCTTCATCAAAAGTTTTTTGTGCCTCATCTACTTTTTTATTGGCTTTATCAACAAGCATATCATGTCTTGCTTGTTCACGTTCTTCTTTTATTTTCTCAACATTTGCTTTTACTTTTTCAATATAGTCTTCATATTCATCAGTTGAAGTTACATAATTTTCACTACCTTTTGCTTTTATATAAATCTCTGTATATACATCTTTATAATTTATATTTTCATCATCTACATAGATATAGTAATTTACACGCCCTGCTCCTAATTTGCTTGTACCCTTCTCCATTGAAATATATAATGGACTTTTAGCTACTCCTACAATTTTAAGTTCTTTATTTTTCAAAAAAGGAACTTTGTTTCCTTCATCATCTGCCATATCTTCCATATGTATTTCTATTTTGTCTCCAATTCTTTTGCTATTTGCACGCATAAATAATTCTTCAACAACACATTCTGACTCATTTTCAGGCAATCTACCATCAATAAGTACTGGTTTGTTAATTTCTTCAACACAAAGAATTTTAGCAACAGATTCAACTTCATCTATATTTATAATCGCATCTTGTGTATAAGTACCATATACACCTTCTACGTTTTCAACTTTTTTCAACTCTTCTACATCTTCATTTGTTAATCCTAAAGTAGACATTACTTGAATATCATATACATTGTTATCTTTATAATATTTATCAATTGTATTTAACATATCAGGTGAAGATGCCCTTAGTCCTGCAAAGAATCCAACTCCTAAAAAAGCCATTAATAAAATAGAAATAAATCTTCTATAAGTATTTTTTATTTCTTTTATTGTATCTTTCATTAATGCCTTTTTCATTGTATCCTCCTTTACTTTATCTTTTTATTACCATTCTATTTTGTCAACTGAAATTGGATTTTCGTTAATAGTAATGTTTTGTGCTTTTCCATTTTTAAAACTTATAACTTTATCTGCCATCGGTCCAATAGCTGCATTATGTGTAATTATTAAAACTGTCATATTTTCTTTCCTTGCTGTATCTTGTAATAATTTTAAAATTTGTTTTCCTGTTTTATAATCTAGAGCCCCTGTTGGTTCATCACATAGTAATAGTTTAGGATTTTTAGCAATAGCTCTTGCTATTGCTACTCTTTGTTGTTCTCCTCCAGAAAGTTGAGCAGGAAAATTATTCATTCTATCTTTAAGTCCAACCTTTTTCAGTACTGTTACTGGATCTAATGAATCAATACATATTTCTGTAGCTAACTCTACATTTTCTTTTGCAGTAAGATTTTGTACTAAATTATAAAACTGAAATACAAAACCTATATCTTCTCTTCTATATTGTATTAATCTTTTGTTTGACAATTTATCTACTCTTTTATTATCAACTATTACTTCTCCTGATGTCACACTATCCATTCCTCCAAGAATATTTAAAGCTGTTGTTTTTCCAGCTCCACTTGGACCTACAATAACAACTAATTCTCCTTTCTCAATTTGAAAATTTGTTTTGTTTAGTGCATTAATTGTTATTTCGCCCATCTCATATTTTTTTACAACATTTTTAAATTCAATGTATGACATTTCTTTTTCCTACTTTCTTTTATCCTTTTAGTTCTTTTCTATATCGTTTATAATTATTCATATTGCTTTCAACTAAATTCCAAAAATCTTTTGAATGATTCATATGTTTCAAGTGACATATTTCATGTAATACCACATACTCAATTAATTCTTTAGGTTTTTTTGCAAGTTTTAAATTTATTGCAATATTTCTTTTACTAGTACAACTTCCCCATGCATATTTCATATTTTTTATTGTTATTTTATTAGGGTATTCTCCTACATTTTTTGCGAATCTGTGTGCACATTCATTTATTACTTCTTTTAATTCTAATGCTTCTTCAGTTGTTACTGGTTCTTCTTGTTCCTTTAATCTTTTTTTCTCTTCTTCTAACTTTTTTTCTATCCAATCATTCTTCTCTTGAACTAAACTTTTTATATATTTATCTGATATCCTTCTAGGTGCTTTTACTATTACTTCGCCATCTTTCACTTGTATATATATGTTTTTTATATTTGATTTAACGACTGTATAATCCATAATTCTCTTCCTTTTAATGTTATTATTTAACTTGTATTATATCACAAGAAATATTAATAAAAAAGATTTTTTGAAATTTTTATTTTAATGGTATATAATATAATTGAATTTAAAAAAGGGGAGGTATTTTATGAAAAGAGGAACAGCAATAGTAGTTATTTTAATATTGATTATATCTCTAGCTATAATTATATTTTCTTCTAGTGAATTATCTAAACCCTTAAAAACTGGAACACAAGAAGTTGAAAATGCTGAAGAATTAAAATCTTATATTAATATTGAACCTTGTGGCAGTACTCCAGATGGAAACTATATAATAAAAATTACTAATAATAACTCAGAACCCATATATATTTCAACTTTAAATACTACTTACACAAATAAGGATGGCAATACAGTTGAGAAAGATTTTACTTCAGGTAAAGGTATAGCAGTAAATAGTTTTTCAGAAATTGTAATATATAATTCTGATTTAGGTGAAGAATATGCACAATCTCTAACCCATGATTTTAATTACAATCTTTCTGATATCTCTAGTTATACTAAATATTATTTATATAAAAACTTTGAAATAAATGCTAATAATACTGGCGATAAGATTACTTTACAAGTAAAAAATAATAATGATGAAATTTCAAAAGATCTATCTATTAATGTACTATATTATGAAAATGGACAAATTGTAAATTGCGTTACAGTAAATTCTGAAAAAGGTTCAACTATTCCACCAGGTGAATCTACTTCTATAAATGTAGATTATCCTTCAGTTGAATTTGATTCATATGAAGTTTACTTTATAAATGCAAGTAGAAATATCTAATAAAAATCTAAGCTACTTTAGCTTAGATTTTTGTTTTAACATGTTGTATTTTGTATTTTTTTATGGTAAAATGTCCTAGTAACCAATTTATGTTCCCTATTTTTTATTTTATAGGGACACTATAACTTTATTTTTTTAATAGAGATTTTTTATACAAATGAGACGTCAGTTTTTATATTATATATGGATTATAGAAAGGGAACTTTACTATGTTAATTAAAAAAAATCAGTATATAAATGTTTTGGAAAGAATAAAGACTGAAATTTTAAAATCTCAAAAAAATTCTCAAGCAGTAAAAAAAGATATTATTTTATTATATTGGCATATCGGTAAAATACTACTTGAATATTCTGAATATGATAGCAAATTTATAAAAAATTTATCTTTAGATTTAAATTCTTTATTTTTTAATATGAAAGGATTAACTCCCTGGAACTTAAAAAAAATGAGAAAATTTGCAAAAAATTATCCGGACTATGAGTTCGTAAAAAACTATTGTTCAAAGATAACATGGTCTAACAATATCTTAATAATTGACAAAGTAGATAGTTTTGAAAAACGGAAATGGTATATTGAACAAACAATTCAATGTTCTTGGTCCTTCAATCTATTAAATAAACAGATTAATTCTGATTTATATAATAGACAAGTTACTTCTCAAAAAGTAACTAATTTCAAAAACACTCTACCTGCAATCCAAAGTAATTTAGCTACACAAATGCTAAAAGATCCTTATTGTTTCGATTTCATTTCTTCAAACAATAAAGTTAAAGAGTTAGAAATTGAAAAAAAATTGTTAGATAAAATTAAAGATGTTTTAATTGAACTAGGACATGGTTTTGCATTTATTGGTGATCAATACAAACTTACAATCGATGATAAAGACTATTTTATAGATTTACTATTCTATAATGTACACCTTAAGTGTTACATTGTTATTGAATTAAAAGCAAGAGAATTTCAACCTTCTGATATAGGAAAATTAAACTTTTATCTATCTGCTGTAAATGACCTAGTAAAAAATGAAACAGATAATCCTAGTATTGGATTACTTTTATGCAAGAAAAAGGATAAATTTACAGCCCGATATGCAATAAAAGATATTAATAATCCTATTGCAGTTAGTGAATACAGACTTCTAGAAGATACCACTCAAAATTTACAATCACTACTACCAAAGCTTGAAGACATTCAATTGCATTTTTCAGATTTAGAATGATTTTGAGATACAAACAAAAACTAGGAATTTTTCCTAGTTTTTTTCATTATAAATCCTTTTCATTTTAAGATTATTAATTAATATTTGGAAATTTATTTATATTATATTTTATTTAATCTGTATATCTGTATAATAGATAATTTCTTTTCCTAATTTTTTCGCATATTCTATTTCTTTTTTTGTACTATTTCCAATATAATTATTCACATCTACTACCAATATTGCATCAGATAATTCTATTCTTTTAAAATGTTCTTCTTTTAATTTTTTTAATTGCTTATTTGTTCTTTCATGATTTTTTAATACAGGATAAACAGGTGTAAGAATACAAATACCTTTTAGTGCCATTTTTTCTGCGATATACATCATTTCTTTTTTAAACTTAAAACTTCCACATAATGTTATTATTTTCATTAAACTCTCCATTATATCATAAAATCAATTTATTTATACCATAAATAACTAGTAAAATCAATGTTTTATATATTTTATAATATCATTAACTTATTTTATGAATATAGGTTTACAATAGATATGTCACACTAAGATATAAAAAAGGAAATACCAATATGATATAATGTTTTTAACCACAA
>CANQQF010000030.1 GCA_947625985.1 uncultured Clostridia bacterium
AAATGTTCAAGTATCGGCTATCTGCGTTGATATAACAGAAAATGCACACTAAACTCTTAGTCAATCGGACACTAAGCCGTCCGTTTTAGTAATACACTTCCAGAAACCTTTTCTACACTTGGTAGATAGGTAATTTGTGTTAGAATAAGATTTGCACTTATTATGACAATAACATACTATTACTGGCATTACGAACTCACCTTCCCTTTATCAGAGGGCTGTTATCATCTACTTTGCGTCTACTATTAAGTAGGCTTATTATTCCATACTTTTTACCAAACTAAGTACTTTAGCTTGTCTATTCCACCACTAACACATATATTTCACAGCCCTTTAACTATATCTACATAGTTAGTAGCTGTTGAAAACTATTCTTCTTTTTCTAATTCTTTATTTACTAACTTATCTATAACTTTATCCATCTTGTCTGCTACTCTTTTTTCAAGATAATCTGGTTCTTTGTGAATAATATCTCTTATAATAAAACAAAGCTTAAAAAAGATAAATAATCCCCAAATTATCCAATATGCTGTTCCCATATTTAATGCTTGTCCTATCATAAATAGCATTATTGCTAGCCAAATCATACTAATACCTCCTACAATATTTTAATAAATTTTCCATAAGCAAGAGCAACTTGATGTTCTATTAAACAACCTCTTGCATTTTCCCAACCTTTCATAAATACTAAACCATCTACTTTTCCTATTGCTTCTATTGACTTTGATAGATAATAAATAGAAGTATCACAATCTTTTGGTGGTTCTTCTGCAAATATTGTATCTATTACTTCATATCCTTGTTCTTCTAATCTTGCACCAATTTCTGCTCTTTCTTTTCTTATTTGCTCTGTTGTTTTACCATTCATTGGCTGACTAATCATTATTTTCATTTACTTCTCCTTTTCAGTTTGTCTTATTTTTTCTATATATTTCTCTGCTAATTCTTTCCTTTTTTGATAATATTCCATAACTACATCAATAGATTTTTCATTTTCAAAATCTTCTATTTCTTTTTGTAATCTTTTCTCTCTCATAGCAATAGACACTAGCAATGTCGCCATATCTTCTGTCATTTTATCTTCATCAAAGTTATCTCCATCACCATATTTACTTAAAAACTCGCTCTCCATATCTACACCTCCCTCTATACCAAGCACCACATTTTTCTTTTTGGCACTCTTGATTTTGATAATATTCTGATGTTATATGACCTGTTTCTATGTTATCTATGTTATATTGAATTACTGTTGCTTGTGTATATATCTTCTGACAATATGGACAAAACATATCTTCCTCCTATATCATTCCTAATAATGTTCTGTACTCTTTACTTACTGTTTCCTCTTTGTAATCACATTTCCTTAATTCACTAGGCTTATAATCGAATTTCTCGCCATCAAGAAATTTTAAACTAACTACATTGTCTTTTTTCTTATAGTCCATACCTACTACAACTGCTTTTTGCCCTATGTATTTATCATAGCATTTATATTCACTTTCATTTTTTAATACTTCTACTAAATCTCCTCTTTCGAATTTTCCTTCATTCTTTATAAAATTCATAATTCTTCCTAACTTTGTTTTATATAATTTCATCTAATTCACTCCTTCAAATCCTTCCATTTTACATTATTCATCGTTCTTATTTTATAGTTTTTGAACATTATCTTTAATACCTTGTTATACTTATTTCCTTTGTTAAATATCCAAGGATTTACAAAATATTGTACATTTTTACTGTTAGTTCCTTTATAAATTATGTCTTTTTCTTTTAAGCTCTGCAAAACTCCTGATAATTTTCCTTTGCTTATTCCTGAAATTTCCATCATTTTTTCGAAACTTAATTCCACATTGTTTCCACTTTTTAAACAACAATCTTCAAAGCCCACATAAGGAGCTACAGAAAATAGAAATACTTTCTCATAAGGTTCTAATTCTTTCATAATCAGCTTTATTTCTTCTACATTGCCTTTAAAATAGCTTTTTATTGGAATTATGTTATATTTTTTACTATCTTCCTTCTTCTTTTCTTCATCATTTTGCTTTTTTGCTTTCAATGCTTCAATTTGTTTTTCTGTTCTTATTGTTAAATAAACAGTTTCCCCATCAACTATTCTTTCTCCTGTGTTTTTATCTGTTATTAGTAAATTGTCATATCTCCTATTTATCTTCCTCCAGCAATTGCTCTAATACATCTATTTCTATTTGCAAGCAATTTTTCCTATAGTTGTCATTTCCATTTTCTATCTGTTGTAATTTTTGTTTTTTATACTTTAGTTTATCTTCTATTTTCTTTTTAGGCACTGAATCTTCTAATTCATTTAATATTGTTTCTATAGCTATTGCTTTTTGTTCTGCTTTATCATCTGCATAAATTGCCCCTTTTAATAATCCTCTTATCAAGTTATTTTGCATTTCTTTTAGTATTTTTTTACTTTTATCTAATTCCATATTCCCTCCTAAAAGTGTTCGCTTTTTCTACTTTTTATTGGTTATATCCTTACTCTATCAACAGTTTGCAAATGTTCGGTTCATGTGGTGAACCTGTGAATTTCCTCGCTACACTTACGCTCTCTAAGCTTTGAACCCTATTTTTTAGAATTTGGACACTCTATATATAGAGAAATTCCTTCGAAGAATTTTCCATAAATAACAAAAAGAGCAATGCAAATAAATCTGACTTGTTAGATCAGTTATCTACATTGCTCAATTTCTAGAGCTTCTCCTATTAAATTATAATTATATTATCATAAATTTTAGCACTTGTCAAGCAAGAGTGCTAATTTTTTTTTGAATTTTTTATTAAATTAGTAAATACACTTATATCAACGCTTTTAAGATTGACAATGATAAAATTGGAATGGAAGATCATATAAAAGTAGTCAGGTGATAAACCCTTTTTGATTTTTACGGTTATTTGTGGAGGTAACAACAGCCCCCTGCCTTCTCCATAATATAGGGGTGGGGGTGGCTTATTATTGCATATATGACTTATTAGACCATATTTGTACATGCTAAAACACAGTTATATCAAGCATTATACAAATATACAATAAAAAAGTAATGCAATAATTAATGCAATAAGTTTTTATTGTTAATTCCTACTATTTTTGTAGGATATACAAAAACATAAAAGGGTTATATTCACATCTATAAAAACAATCATATGTACAAAAACAATTATATAAATAATCATATATATAATACTATAAGCTATATACTATATACAAATACTATATATACTCTATACTATATATATATCATATATACTATACCCTGCTATATACGCAATATAACACAATTACCATCTATTTATGGATAGTTGAAAGAATAAAATATATACCATCAACGGAACGATAGTGTAGTTGATAGCATATGAACATATGCGGTTATATTGCTTCTATGCTCTGCTTATATTATACTAGTATTCTAGCGAATATTATCAATTAAAAATTGATAACCTACGGCGTCCGCATGAAAAAAACTATGTTGACATATGTTGACAATTGTAATTACTGTATAGTATAATAAATATAGCAATAAGAAAAGTAATATTGCATATAATAAAAAAGAAGAAAGAGCATAGGGCTCAATCTTCTATATCATTAGTTTTTGGGGTTGCCTTAGTGGGTGCGACCTCAATTTTTTTATTGTCTATTTTTATTATGTACTTAAATATCCCAGCAATACCGCACAAGCACAGCACTACATAGAATAATGAAACCAACACCTACGAGCAGTAAAAACCAATCCATACGCTTCACCCCTTTCATGTAGTAGTTTTCTAGTATTGTATTACTACAATACCAGAAGATACAACACGAGGTAATAAGGGCGAAGCAAACTAACGATATACTTACTATACCACTATACTAAAACAAAGTCAATGTAACAATTGGCTTTATTTTTTTCACTTTTTCATATAAAAACGCTTGACAGTATACATATACTTTGGTATAATATATACATATTAAGAAAGGAGTTGATAATATGCCACTAACCCCAGCAGAAAAGCATAAAAACAGACTAAAAACGCATAAACAATATAATGCTTATATCCCTTTATACATAGCAAATCCATTTGATGAGAAGTTAAAGAAAAATAAATTAAATTTTACCGAATGGCTAAAAGAAAACATGGAAAAATACTTGAAAAAAAATTAAAAATTTTTTATAAAAAGTATTGACAGTATATACATACTATGTTATAATATAATCAAGTTAAGGGAAAGAGTAAAAAACAAGTTGTAATGGTGTTATTGGAAAAGTAGAAAAAGCCCTTGTATTACTACAAAGACCTTAACAAAAAAAATATAAGAGTTCAAGAAGTTCGCACCTTCTCAAACTCCAACAAATAATAAAATAAAATACCTACCACGACATTATTATTTTACTACTCTATTTATATTTTAGAATAAAAGTTGGAATTTGTCAAGTGTAGTTTCTGGAAACTCAGGAAGGAGGAAATTATGCTTGATATTTTTTATATTGAATATGCAAATAGTATTAAATTTTTCAAAGACAATGTAAGTTTTGACATGATAAAGAACAATAAAACTTACAAAGCATTTCAAAAAATACTTGATAGCAAAAAATACAACTTTGTTAATTTACTAGCACTATCTTAAGTCAAAAATTGGGAGGGTTTCTCCCCTCCCCCAATTATAAAATAAGTCAAACAAAACCTTGAAAGGACTTTGTAAAATAAAGTTTTTAGGAGGAAAAGAAAATGAATAATAAAGAAAATAAAATAGATATATTAAAGGAAATTATAAAGGAAAATGAAGAATTAAAGGAGCAAAATAAAAAAATAGAAACAAAAAACGAATGGTTGAAGAAAAATATTGAAGATATCAATAATGATTGGATAAAAGACCATAACAAACAATATACAGAAATTGAAACATTAAAGGCACAAATTCAAGAAATGCAACAACAACAAAAAGCATATACTACACCAATAGAAAGCATTGAACAACTTGAATATATAGAAAAAGCACTTAACAAAAATAAAAAAATAGATATGAAATTTATTAGGAGTAGTATATCAATGTTATTAAAAGCAATGAAATATAATAAACTATGCGAAAGTCACAAAACAGCATAAAAAAAGAAAGAAGGAATAAAAATGTATATTTTATATATTGTTAAAAATAAAAAAGATTTTCATGTTAGAACATTTAAAACTAAAGAATTAGCACTAAAAATATTGAATAATTTAAGAAAGGCAAATATTGGCGGATATATTGAAAAAATATACAAATAAAAAAGGAAAGTTTAAAAGGTGGTAAAAATGAAAAAATTTGAAATTTGGTACTATAAATATAAAAACTTTATTACTACAAAAATTATAAATGCAAAAGATTATAAAGAAGCAATAAGAAAAGCAAAAGTAAAAACAATAATTGAAATAAAAGAAATATAAGGATAGAAAGGTTAAAAGGTGATAAAAATGAAATTTAATTATATGTTATTAGATAGATTAAGAACAGATTGTGACTATTATTTAGGAAATGGAAATAGAAATAAAAAATGTTTATGGGCTGGAGATGAAGAAAAACAAATTGAAAAAATGAAAGAATTATATAATAGTTTTTCAGATGATGACAAGCCCGAATGGATAACATTAGAAGAAATTGAAAAATACGAAAAAGAAATGATAAAGGAGGCTTAAACAATGGAAAAAATAATTGATATAAAATACGCCATTTGTTGGAGAATGAAACAATTAATACATAAAATTATAAATAAACCAGTAAAAGGATATAAAAGAACATTAACAATAAAAGAGATATTAAAAGGAGGATAAAAAAATGGAATATATAAAAGAATTAGAAAAGATAAAAGAAAAACTAAAACAAATTGATGATAACCTATTCAATGAAAATAGATTTAAAAATAAAAAAACAAATTTTAGAGTATATGCACAGAATAAAATATTATCAATCATTTTGGATTTAGAATGTTTAGAAAATGGTTTCAATGAAGAATTATTGAATAAATAATAAAAATATTATAAAATGGAGGTATAAAAATGGGATACAATGAATTTGTTAAATATATGTTTAGAATGGGTTTTAATTGGACAGATATTGAATATTATTGGAGACATCAAGACAAACTAGAAGAATTATTGACATCTAACAAGGAACTAACAGAGGAAGAACAAAAACAAAAAGAATTAAACGAATATATCGCAAATATATAAAAATGAGGTGATAAAAATGGAAGAAATAAAACAAGAAATAATTGACTTTTATAAAAACTATAATATTAATATATCAATAGAAAAAGTCGTTGAAGCTTATCAAGTTAATAGATATTTTATAAAACTAGACAGAACAAATAAAACAAGAATTACAAACGTTGAAAAACTTGTTGAAGATTTAAGCGTTGAATTAGGAATAAAAAATATAAAATTTACAAAAGACTTTGAGACTGGCGGAATAGTCTTTGAAATACCAAAAAAAGACAGAAAAACATTATATTTAAAAGATATTGAATATACAGACAATGAGAAAAAAGGCTTACAAGTATGTTTTGGAAAAGACCTAAACAACAATAACTATATTGTAAATTTATGCGAAACTCCCCACTTGTTAGTTGCTGGAACGACTGGAAGTGGTAAAAGTGTATTTATTAATTCAATACTTATAAACTTATTAAACAACTATAAAAAAGACTATTTAGAATTGTCATTGATAGACCCAAAAAAGGTTGAATTGAGCATATATAAAAACTGTGAACAAGTAAAGGAAATCGCAAATAATTTGACAGACACAAAACAAATTTTAAAAAATACCTTACTTGAAATTGACAAAAGATATAAAATATTAGAAAACGATAATTGTAGAAATATAGAAGGTTTCCAAAGAAAACACAACACGTACTACTCTATGCCTTATAAGGTTATTATAATTGACGAATTAGCTGACATTATACTACAAGACAGACAAGAACAAAAAGCAAATAGAAAAAATCCACTGCAAGAACAAAGTCTTGAAAGTCTAATTTGCAGGATTGCACAAATTGGGCGAGCTTGTGGGGTTCATTTAATAGTCGCAACGCAAAGACCATCAAGCGACATCATCACAGGATTAATAAAAGCAAATATTCCCTCACGTGTTGCATTTTCTGTATCAACAAAAATTGATAGTAGAGTTGTTCTAGATGACAGAGGAGCAGAAAAACTTACAAGTAAAGGCGATATGCTTTTTAAAATGGTTGGAGATGAAGAAGTACACAGACTACAAGGGGCTTTTGTATCAGATGAAGAAATTGAAAAAACAGTTGATGAAAACACAAATAAACAAGAATATGAAGAACTTAAAAAACGAGATGAAGAAAGAAGAAAAGCCAAATTATTAGAGCTTAAAGACTCAAAACAACAAGAGCAAAACAAAAAACAAGAATATATAAAACCAAAAAGCGATATAATAATTGGAGCTTTTGGCTCATGGCTTAGTAATGCTTTTATATGTGTATTTAGTTGTATAATTCCTTTAATAATAATGTTTTTATTAGCTCCACCTTTAGCAATTGGACTAGCAATAATTGGAATTATCGTAATAATATACGCATTACCTGCAAAAATCCATAAAGAATTAGAAGCAAACAGAAAAACATAAAAGAAACCTTTAAAGGCTTCTTTTTTTATTGCTTATTTATATTTATATATATAATAGGCTATTTTTATTATTTCTTTCATAAGGGCTTACAATCAATTTTAAGCTGTTTTTATAACTAATAATATAATCTGTTACCTTGATATTTTAGATGTCTCAAAATTGATTTTGAAGCGTCTTTTTTGATTGATATTTCAATAATTACATGCATTTTACAAATTATTATAAAATGTATCAAAATTTGTTTTGTTGGGAGAATTTTATACACAAAATCAGCCGTTCTAAAATTGCGTTCTAGAATTTTCCGTTTTAATTTTTCAAGCGTTCCAAAAATAAGCGTTCTAAAATTTTATTCGTTTATTTTTTCTATCTCCTATATTCACAATTTTTACACATTTCTTCTTTTTGTTTTTCTGTTAATGGTATTTGTTTAAATGCACATACATATACACCGTTAAAATCTCTTAACTCTTCACAATCTTTTGCTTTATCCAATTATTTATCCTCCAACAATTCTTTTATATCTTCAATTAATATATACTCATAACCAGACATGTTTATTGATTTCTTTTTTATAAGTTTTTCTATTTCATCTTTAGGTATTGAATTTTGCAATGTATATAATACAATTTCCATGGCTAGTTCATAATCACATAAATTTAAATTACAATTTGTTGTCTGAACATCCATAACTTCACTTTCTTTTAAGATTTGTACAGCCTCTTCTAATTCCATTTCCATTTTATTTATTCTCCTTTCTCATTTCTGATTTATCTTCTAAACTTAACATTTATCCTTCATCTCCTTATAAGCCAAATCTATCGTTTCCTTTATTTTTATATATCTTTCATTTTGTTTTTGTATAAATTCTTCGTATTCTTCCTTGCTTGCTGGTAAATAATAGCCATTATCATTTATTATTATGTATTTTTCTCTTAATCTAGCTAATTCTTTTCTAAACTGTCTTGGTGTTAAATTAGCTTTATTCATTAATACGTTTCTTGTTTCTTTATTCTGTTTTCCTATTGGAATACTTAATTTCATTTGTTTACTCCTTCAATATTTTTTAATGGCATTGTTTTTCCTTTAATGATTGCAATACTACTTGTAATGATCTTAAATCTTCTAAATCTAAAATAGCTGTTGTATCAATGTTGTTATTATTTATTTCATCTTCACATAATTTTACTATTTCTTGTAAATTTTTAATTGCTTTTTCTAACTCCATAAACTAGTCCTCCTTTGGTCTATATACTCCATCTTCACCTTTAACACTTTCTATTGCTTTAAGGCTTTTTCCTGAATTTATTGCATCAATATTTGCAAGTATCTGTTTCATATCGCTTTCCATTTCATGTTTTACAATCTGAGGAGCAGTCTGCTCAACAAGTCCAAATTCTGATTTTGCTCTGAATATTGTTGAAATTTCTTTTATATCTCCTCTTTGTGCCATTGATAGATGTATATCCACTAAATAATCGTCTATTTTTTGCATTATTTCTCTACGTTCAGCATCTTCACTTTGTTTCCAGTTGTTATATACATTTGTACTTATCCCAGCAAAACTGCAAAAATCTTCTTTTGTTGGTATATATGATGTTTTCTCATTTATTTGTTGTATAAATTGCTTATAATAATCAAATAATATTGCAAGTTCTGTTGTACTATATTTTGGAGATAATCCAACAATGTTTTTTTGACTTAATAATGATTTTAATTCTATTATTGATAAATCTTTACTTTCTTCCATATGTTTCAATTTATATGCTAAATCAAACATTTTTTGTTCCATAATTTCTTTCAAGTTGTCTTGATATTCTTTTTTAACCAATTCTGTTTTTATTTCTGTCAATTGTTTTTGTTGTTTTTTTCGTTCTATTTTTTTAGAATCTAACGTTTTTTTATGTTTTATTCTACTTTCTTCTTGTTTTTTGTCCATACAATCCCCCTAATTCTTGTTATATAAATTATTATCTTGTTTTAATTTATCCATTGTTTTTAATATATCACCTTTACCTTGTATTGCTTGTACTATAAAAGCATTTGGATTTTTCATTTTTATGGAATCTAACATTGCCTTTATTAAATATCTTCTATCCTTTACATTCCTTCTATTCTCTCTTGATTTTTTCTCTTCAATTATCATTTTCATTGCTTCATCATCTGTTAGTTCTTCCAAAAATTCTAATTTATGTAAAAATGTTTGATCTTGTTTATCAAACTTACTTACTTTCTCATCTTCTGCTTTTAAAGCTGTTATTAAACTATATCTTAATGTTCCAAAATCTCTTGCAAGTTGTAATATATCTCCTACATCGGGCATTTTTACTTTTGTATCTGCCTTGTCTTTTGAAGAATATATAACTGTTTTTTCTTCTTTTTGTTCAACAATTCTACTTTTTACACCTTTTAACTTTTTCATTTTTTTAGCGTACCATTTTCGTTGAGCTTCATTTCTCATTTTCCTAATACATTCTGGTTCTTTACAATAATTTCTTTTCCTTCCTCTTTTAGGTTGTTCAATCTCACAACCGACAATATTTACATTTCACCTTTTTCATTCCTCCTTTGCAAATTCTCTATATTCTTCTTGTTCCTTATCTCTAATCTCTGCTACTTCATTATTTTTTAATTCAGGATATTTCCTTTGCAATTTTCTTCTTGCTCTTGTTATGGATTCAAAACTTATTCCTTTACTTTTTGCACTAAACATTACTTGAGCAAATGTTTTGCCTACTTCAAAAGGATACAATTCTCTAATTACTTCTAAAATCAAATAGCAATCATCTTCTCTTGCTAATTCAGATTTCCTTAATATCCCTTCAACAACCTTTTCTAAATTTCTTAATCTTGCAATTTTCATTTGTTTATCCCTCCTTTAAGAATACCCCATCTTGCATTTCTGTTCCTGTTATTTCAAAAACTTCTTCTATATAAGAACCACTTTCAAGAGGGTTATCATCATTTAATAAAATCAATACTTCCTTATCTAAATCAAGTTTTTCTAATTTATCTATCAATTCTCTAACTTTCATTATTCTTTCCACCTCTCATAATTTTCTACTTTTGTTATTTCTACCTCTATATGAGGATTTTGTTTATCATATAATACCAAGCTTCCATCATGGCTAGCGACTATATCTCTATTATCATCAACTATTACATTTGCTTTTACTAACATATCATCTAGTGCTTCTAATAAATTCGTTAAATCTACTTTTCTTTTACTATCCCTATAAAATATTGCTTTAATATTTACAGGATAATCTATATTTTTTCTGTACTTGCTTGGTATTAATAACAAACACTCTTTTTCAAATTCTCTATATTGTTTACTAGGTATTAACATAGGTCTACCTTTGCACATTATTATTTGAGAACTATTTTTCTTTGTTCTGGGCTTTGTGTTTATAACAAATTTCCTATTTATCCACCTCAACTTTTTCAATAATTGGTTGTTTATTTATAATTGATACTCTATAAAAATTGTATTTATTTTTATCTATATTTCTATTGGTAAACAATGCTTTCAAATGTGCTAATTTAACATAAGACACTTTGTTAGCATAAAACCCCATACTATTAAATATTTCTCCTGTTTCTTTGTTTACTGCAAAATATAATTCCATCTTATTTTTCCTCCTTTAGTGCTTTATAATATCTTTCTTGCCAATCACTATATCCTGGTATAAATCCGTTACAATGCTTTACTCCATTGAAATCCTCTAATTCTAATCTATTACAGCCATAGCAAAATTTACAAATCACATCTTCTTCTAACTGTTTCATAATTCAAACCCTTTCAATATTTCAGTACTTCCTACATATTGATATTTTTTTATTTTTGTAATTAAGTCGCCTAATTTATCTTGTATTTTTAATATTTCTGGTAGCCATTTATCTACTTCACTTCTATGTTCTTCGCAATACTTACAACCATTGTAATATCTTATTAAATTGTGATTATATTCTTGTTTTAATTTATCTAAATCCATTTTAATTCCTTTACTTTTTCATTTATTGCTTGTAGTTCTAAAATTGTTATATGACAATTTTCTCCTGTACTAAATCCAACTGAAAATCCTTTATCTAATTTTTCAAAAACAATTTCTTTATCAATATAAAGTCCAGTTTTTTCATAATTTAATGTTTCATTATCATTTATAATAATTTCATATCCTAACTCTTCAAACATTTCATCCGCTTTGCTCATCATAATTACCTCCTAAAACGGACAAGTATCAACATTGTTAAACATTGTCATTTGTTCTTTTGCTTCTTTTTCACTCATAGTTCTTGGTAATTGCTTATATGTTTTAGTTAATGGGTCATATACTAACCCTACTAATCCACATTTTTCACCCTTTGTCTTTAACACTTCTAATACAGAACTTGCCTGTGTAATATCATATCCTTCACTTGCCATATATTTTGCTAATCTCTTATATTCGCTATCATCTTCTGTTAAATTATCTGTTCTAATAATTGAAATTACATTATAGGCTTTATTTACTAAATTAGAACTTCCCATAACATCATATATGGTTATTCTTGTGTTTACTTTGTCGATTTTTCGAGGGTGAGCCACCAAATGTATATGTACATTCTTATTTACTGCAAATGTTCTTAACTTCTCCATAATTTCTTTTTGTTCTCTGTATTCATCAGATGACTTCGTATCTATTTGCATGAAATTATCTAACATAAATACTCTTACGCCATACTTTGTTCTAACTTCTTCCATTGCTTGCAAAATAAAATCTATAGTTCTTTTCATTTCGTTGTTATATACAAATAAGCTGTCTGAATACATTTTATTTAATTTTTCTATTTCACTATCTTCTACAAACCAATCAACAATTTGTGTTTTCTTGTATCTCTTGCCATGTATATACCCTTTTTCTACTGATTGCTTATAAAGATTATTTTTGAAATCATCTTTTGTCTGTTCTCCGTTGAAATAAAATACCTTTTCTCCCTGTTCTATTGTTTGTTTTGTAACCATTGTCATAACAGTTGTTTTTCCTGCATTAGTTAAGCCTGTCCATATTGTTATACAACCCATTTCAAAACCTTTTGTAAGTTCATCTAATCTATTTATTCCAGACAATACTCTTTCTTTTGAATTAGTGTTATATTCATAATCACCAAATTTATAGTAAAGTGGTGGAGCAACAGGTTTGCCAAGTAATTTTGTTTGTTCTTCTTGTGTTACATCTTGCAAGGCTAATCACCTACTTTTCCATTTTGATTTTATTGGCTCTATTTTTATTTCTTGTATATGGCTAATTCCTTTGGTTATCATTCCACCAACTGAATATACCTGTTTTTCTAATGCCTCTATTTCTTCTGGTAAAAATTCTCTCGTATCTTCTTTTAAAACCATACAATTCATTAATCCTAAACCTTCTGCTGGTGTGCCATAATATGCTTTTTCTGTTTCTTTATTTATCCAAAAAATCTCCCATTGTTTGTTATCAATTTCCTTTATTCCATCATTACAAATACTATTTCTACCTTCTGGGAACATTATGTGATATGCCTTACAAGCCAATACATCTCCCTTATTTTCAATATAATTTTTAGGTTTTACATATCTTGTTTCGTCCATATTACTCACCTACTTTTTCTACTAAATCTGCTTCTATTAAGTCTTGTATTTCATATTCACTTGCACTTACTCTCATTTGTCCTTCTTGATGATATATTTGTCTGTCATTATCCTCATATACAACAACTAAAAATTCTTGTATGCCACTATCTCTTCCTGTTCCATCTTCTGTCATTTTTTCGTAAATTCCATCATTATCTTTAAATCCAAACTTTTCAAGCTTTTTCAAATCTACATTGTCTTTTAACTTGTAAAACATTTCTCTAGCTCCTCCTTATCTCTCCATAATTCAAGTTTCTTTTGTTCATCATCTACTGCATCAAAAAATATTTCCCATAAAATATTTAATTTACTTTCTCTGGTATATAAATACTTCCAGAGTCCAACTAATTTATTTTTCATTGCCGTATTTTGTATTGCTTTTTCTGTAATATGCAATTTATCTGATATTTTGTTATATGTGCTATTAAACCAATTATCTAAATTCATTTTCATTTGCTGTTCTTCTTCTCTTTTTCGTTTTATGTATTGCTCTACTTCTTTAGATATAGGTTCATCTTCTGGTAGTCCAAAATCTCTACTTAATATCTTCATAGCATTTATAAAATCTGTATTGTAGTATCTTTCAACAAAATCAATTATATCTCCGTGCCAACCATCTCCAAAATCGTGATATGCTTCTTCATCTACCATAAATGAGGCTGTTCTTTCATTCCTAAAAGGAGATTTATACCATACTCTATTTCCTTTTGTTTTGCCTTGTCCTAGATAATGTTGTGCTACCATAATTGGTGTTAATAGTTGTTTTATTTGTTCTGGATTATTCATTTTAATCTATATCATCTTCCACAAAGTCGCTTATATCTAGTGTTTCTTTTACATTATTAGTTTTATGTAATATTAATTCTAAATCTCCTGAATAATATCCATTTTGGCAATTATAGCAAGGTATAAAAAACTTTTCTCCTATTATAGAAATCATATTAAATCCTTGGTCTTCAACTCCTAATATTAAATTTTCTAAACTTTCACAGAACTCAATATCTTTTATATCTAT
>CANQQF010000031.1 GCA_947625985.1 uncultured Clostridia bacterium
AGGATGGTGTAAAAAATGGATAAATTAAAAATATTATTAAATGGATGTAATGGTAAAATGGGACAAGAAGTTACTTCTACTCTTAAAGACTCAGACGAAGCAAAAATAATTTGTGGATATGATTTAAAAGATTTAGGTTTATATTCTTTTCCAGTTTATAGTAAATTTGAAGATATAAAAGATATTCCAGATGTAATCATAGACTTTTCTATTCCAATTGCAACTCTTAATATTTTAGAGTTTGCTAAAGAAAAAAATATTCCTATAGTAATTGCAACTACTGGATTTTCAGACGAGCAATATAAATTAATTGAAAATGCAGCAAAACAAATACCTATATTTCAATCTTATAACATGTCTTTCGATATATTCTTGATGCAAAAAGTTTTAAAAATGGTAAGTCCTAGCTTACAAAATACAGATATAGAAATCATTGAAACACATCATAATAGAAAAATTGATGCTCCAAGTGGAACTGCCCTAATGCTTGCTGATTCAATTAATGAATCTTGTAACAATCAATATAAATATAATCTAAATAGATTAAATGAAAAGAAAAAACGTGACAAAAAAGAAATTGGTTTTTCTTCTATCCGTGGTGGTAATATTGTCGGTGAACATACTGTTAAGTTCATGAGTCAAAATGATACTTTCGAAATAAAACATACAGCCTATTCAAGGAAATTATTTGTAGATGGAGCAATGAGAGCTGCTAAATTTTTACTTGGAAAACCTAACAAATTATATAATATGAATGATTTAATTTAGCTTCATCTTCACTTACTTTGCAAACAAAAAGAAATAAATTCATTTCAATGAATTTATTTCTTTTTGTTTAACTATGTTTTTCTTCACCTTCAACCTTTTCTATATCACTCTCATCATTTTCTTTAAGCTCATTATTTTCTGTATCGTCTTCTATGATTTCATCTATTACTATTTGTTGATTTTCATCTAATTTATATCGAGGTAATTCTGGCAAATCTTCCAATGATTTATATCCAAACAATCTTAGAAATTCTTTTGTTGTTTTGTATGTCATCGGCTTTCCTGGCAAATCACTTTTTCCAGCTTCTTCAATTAATCCATATTCCAATAACTTATACATACAGCCATCTACATTAACGCCTCTAATAGCTTCAATTTCAGCTCTTGTTATCATTGGATTATATGCTATTATAGATAAAGTTTCCATAGCAGCTCCTGAAATTCTAGGCTGAGCTCTTTTATCTAATATTGAATATATATATTCATGTAATTCTTTTTTTGTGCATAATTGATAAGAATTATCTAAACTTATTAGTGCAATTCCTCTATTTTCATTTCTATAATCTTCTTGCATACTAATAATAATTTTTTCTAATTCTTCTTGTGGAATCTCTAATTGTAGCATAATTTCATTTTTTGTTACTTCTCTTCCTGCAGCAAAAAGTATTGCTTCTATTATTCCCTTAGTTTTATTTATTTCCATTGTTTTACTTCCTTATCATAAATAATAATACCCTTATTTATTGTTTATCTGATAAAATTTCTATCGTTATACCATTAAGCATTTGTGTTTCCTCATCATATTGACATGTAACAAGATAGTCTTTAGTTTTATTCTTATCATTGTTTATTATCTCTGTTACTTTTTCAATCAGTTGTGCATTTTCTACACCTTTAACTATATTTAATTTTATTTCTGTATCTGAAATCTGCTCTAGACTATCTATATTTTTTTCTGCTATTTGTAATAACTTTTCTAATTCTGTAGCTTTTACTTTTTGATCTTTAAAGATTTCAAATTGAGCATTAAATCTAGTTACCTCAGACATTGTTAATGTGTGAACATTACTTATTGTAAGCTTTTCATCTATAAACCCTAATTCCTTTAAAATGTTCAATACCTGATTAGGATCAAAATCTTCTGAAACCGCATTTAATTTTTCTATTCCTCTATCATTTATTTGTCCTTTAATTTCTTGATATTCTTCTTCAGTTAAATTATTCATTATAACATTGTTATTATTTGTAAATTGATCAATTGAATCAAAGTCATTAACAATTTCATCTGTAGTATTGATATTTAATTCAATCCTATTTTTTTCTATGTCATATACTAATTTTGTTTTAGACTCTTTTTTACCATTTACTATTTGTCTCTCATTAGCAAAGTTCGTTGTTTTTATTTCGTCTCCTATTCTTCTTTCTCTGTCAATATAAGTTGCATTTTCTGTTCTTTCAATTATTATTTCATCAATGTTTTTATCAATTCCTAAAATTTCTTTATTAAATCTAACATATAAATCATTAATATCATTTGTAAGCATGTCTATTGAAAATGTATATTCAGTTGTTTTCACTTCAAATTTTATTGTATTTCCTTCACTTTCATAAACTGTTACTGTACATGGATCATTACCTATATTTTTATTTTTTATATTCGTAATAATATCATCTATTTTCTTCTTGTATTTATCTACAAAAGTTTCAGTCTCTTCTTTATTTTCTTCTGTTCCTTCTTGTTCATAAACCTCAAATTCATCATCAGTAGTCTCTGCTCCATCAGTAGGCTGAACTTCTGGACTTTGGGTTGGTTGCTCTGCATTTGTTTCCTCACCATCAGAAATCTCAGGATTGAAAATTTTGTCTAATATATCTACTCTTAATAAGAATGTTTGATCCTCCTTCATTTGTTCCAATAAAGAAATATATAAGTTATTTAATTCTTCTTTAGTCATATTTAAAGTATATGAATTACCTGAATATATTTTATCTGCAATTTCGATATTAGTTATTTTCTTCTCTCTACTAAATTTATCTTTATCAGAGGAATTTAATATCGTTCCAATATAATTATCGCTTATTGTATTCTTCTCTTCATCTGTAAATTTCATTTCTTCTAAAATATTTGTATCTGTTATTTTGTCAGGTAGTTCAACTCCTAACCCCATTTTAGAAGAAAAATCTTTTAAATCATGATTTTCTACAGCTATATATCTATCAAATAAATCCGAAAAACGAATTCCATATTTTCCATCTGATTTAAGGTACTCTAATTCTATAAGATTATTTCCTTCTTTTTGCAAGAACATATCTTTATAGTCTACTCCATTTAATTTATCTGTCTTTCCATTAACTACTAATTTTAAATTGTTTATAAGATTTTGTGTATTTTCTGACGTTGTTCCTATTCCGCTTCTATAATTTGCAGTTATTTCCGTAGTTGAAGTGTATTTGTTGTTCTCCAATGATTTATTATACTCTTGTCCTTTATTATCTACAATTAAAGTTTCTAAATTCTGTAATGCTTTTGCAGAATATTTTTGAAATAGTACTTTATCAGATTTAAAGCTATCTGTTGTTATATATAAGTATAAAACAACAATAATACATATAGCAAAAATTGAAGAAACTATTGCTATTGCAAGGTTTATTTTACTCCTTCTTGTACTTATCATAATTTTTCCTCCTTAAAAGATTTTCTTTCGTATTTTTATATATTATATATTTTTTCTCTAAGTTTAGCAATATGTTTTTTTATTTTCTATTTCTTTGTTTTACTGCTTCATAAATTACAATTCCAGCTGAAACAGATGCATTTAATGATGTGATTTTTCCTAACATTGGAATTTTCACTATAAAATCACAGTTCTTTTTAACTTTATTACTCATTCCTTTACCTTCATTACCAATTACAATTCCTAATGGTCCTGTCAATTCTTGGTTATAATAATATGTTTGAGTATCCATATCTGTACCACAAATCCAAAGACCTACATCTTTTAGTTTTTGTATTGAATCAGCAATATTATTAACTCTAGCAACCTTCATATATTCTACAGCTCCTGCTGAAACTTTGTTTACTGTACTATTTATAGAAGCTGCTCTTCTTTTTGGAATTATTACGCCATGCACACCTGCTGTTTCTGCAGTTCTTAAAATAGCTCCTAGATTGTGTGGGTCTTCAATTCCATCTAATATTAGTATAAAAGGATCTTCATTTTTATTTTTAGCTTCATCTAGAATATCTTCTATTTCACAATACTCAAATGGTGGTACTATAGCAATTACACCTTGATGATTATTTGTTTGTGCCATTTCTTGCAATTGTCTTCTATCTTTTTCTACAATTATAATTCTTTTTTCTCTTGCAATCGCTATAATCTTATTTATAGATCCGTGCTTTTCACCTTTTGCAATATAAATTTTATTAATATCTTTTCCACTTTCAAGCAATTCAAGTACGGCATTTCTACCCTCTATTTGATCATCATACATTATTTTTACTCCTCATCTAATTTTAATACTGATAAGAATGCTTCTTGTGGTACTTCAACACTTCCTATCTCACGCATTTTCTTCTTACCTCTTTTTTGTTTTTCAAGCAATTTCTTTTTTCTTGTTATGTCTCCACCATAACATTTGGCAAGTACATCTTTTCTCATTGCTGAAATTGTTTCTCTTGCAATTATTTTTCCACCAATAACTGCTTGTAATGGTATAGCAAATAATTTTCTAGGTATTACAGTCTTTAGTTTTTCTACCATCTTCTTTCCCCTATTATATGCACTATCTTTGTGAACTATTAAAGATAAAGCATCCACAGGTTCTCCATTTATGTGTATATCTAATTTTACTAAATCAGATTTTCTATATTCTTTCATTTCATAGTCAAAAGATGCATAACCTTTTGTTTTAGACTTTAAATTATCAAAGAAATCATAAATAATTTCATTTAGTGGCATTTCATAAACAAGTGTTACTCTATTTTGATCAAGATATTTCATGTCTATATATATACCTCTTCTACGTTGGCATATATCCATAACATTTCCAACATAATCTTTTGGTGTAAATATACTTGCTGTAACATATGGCTCTTCCAGAAAACTAATTTCTTGTGGTGTAGGTAAATCTGTTGGATTATATATTTCTAAAACTTCTCCATCTGTTTTATGAACTTTGTAAATAACTGAAGGTGCTGTTGTAATAAGTCCTAAATTAAATTCTCTATCTAGTCTTTCTTCAATAATCTCTAAATGAAGTAGTCCTAAGAAACCACAGCGGAACCCAAAGCCTAAAGCAGCTGATGTTTCTTGCTCATATTCAAGTGAAGCATCATTTAATTTTAATTTTTCTAATGCCATCTTTAAATTTTCATATTCACTTCCATCAATTGGATATAATCCACAATATACCATTGGTGTTACCTTTTTATAACCCTTTAATGGTTCTTCAACTGGATTATTTTTCAATGTAACTGTATCTCCAACATGTATATCAGATAATGTTTTTATACTTGCAGCTATATATCCAACTTCACCTGCTTTTATTTCTTCTGTTGGCATATATGAACCTGGTGTAAAATATCCTACTTCAGCTACTGTAAAAGATTTATTAGTTGCCATTAGCTTAATTTCATCTCCAATTTTAACTGTCCCATCAACCACTCTTACATATGCTAAAGCACCCTTATAATTATCATAATATGAATCAAAAATTAAACATTTAGTTTTAGCATCTTCATCTCCATTTGGTGCTGGCAAATCTGTAACAATTCTTTCTAAAACCTCTTCAACATTTAATCCAGATTTTGCAGATATACATGGTGCATCTTCTGCAGGTATTCCAATAATATCTTCTATTTCTTTTTTTACCTCTTCTGGTCTTGCATTTGGTAAATCAATTTTATTAAGAACTGGCAAAATTTCTAGATTGTTATCAATGGCTAAATATACATTTGCCAAAGTTTGTGCTTCTACTCCCTGGCTACTATCTACAACTAAAACTGCTCCATCACATGCTGCTAAACTTCTTGAAACCTCATAATTAAAATCTACATGACCTGGAGTATCTATTAAGTTTAATATATATTCTTGCCCATCTTTAGCTTTATATATCATTCTAACTGCTTGTGATTTTATAGTAATTCCACGTTCTTTTTCAATTTCCATATTGTCTAATACTTGACTTTCCATTTCTCTTTTTGAAAGTACACCAGTCATTTCAATTAGTCTATCAGCTAATGTTGACTTTCCGTGGTCTATATGTGCAATTATACTAAAATTTCTAATATTTTTTTGTCTGTCGCTCATTATTCCTCCTAATTTCATTAAAATAAGGTATAATACGTAAATATTATACCTTATTTTTTGCTTTATTTCAACTAATTCCTAAAGTTACTTTAACAAATTTTTCCTCCACCAATTACAACATCATCATTATAAAATACAGCAGATTGTCCTGGTGTAATTGCTCTTTGAGGTTCATCAAGTATAACTTTAATATTTTCTCCTTCTTGAGTTATTGTAGCTTTCGCATTTTTTGAAGAATATCTTGTTTTTACTTCAACTCTCATAGATTCTTTTATTTCATCAACTAATAGTAAATTTACTTCATTAACCACGAACTCTTTTGTATACAGTTCTGCTTCTTCTCCTACAATTAGTTCATTTTTCTTATTATCAAATCCAATTACAAATAAAGGAACTTTATATGATATTCCTAGTCCTCTTCTTTGCCCTATTGTATATCTGTATAATCCTTGATGCTTACCTACAACTTCTCCTGTACTTAAAACAATGTTTCCAATTTTTGGTTTTAAGTCAGAATTATTTTCTAAGAATTTTTTGTAGTCTCCATCTGGTACAAAGCAAATATCTTCACTATCAGGTTTGTTTGCAACTTTCAAATTGTTTTCTCTTGCAATTTTTCTAACTTCATCTTTTGATGAAAACTCACCTAATGGAAACAACACTTTTCCTAGTAATTCTTTTGGCATATTATATAAAACATAACTTTGATCTTTTGGAAGATTGTTTGATTTTCTTAATACATATTGATTATATTTTTCAGAATATTCCATTTTTGCATAATGTCCAGTTGCAATATATTCACAACCTAATTCTTTTGCTTTCTCATACATTGAACCAAACTTCATATGTTTATTGCATTCAATACATGGATTAGGTGTTCTCTGATTTGAATATTCTTCTATAAAGTTATCAATTACCTTACATCTAAATTCTTCTTTTTGGTTATAAATTATATGTGGAATTCCGATTGAACTACAAATCTTTTTTGCATCTATGTATGTTTCCGTATTACAACAGCTACTTCCTGCAAACAATTCAAGGGTTATTCCTATAACATCATAACCCATTTTTTTCAACAATAGCGCTGATACAGAACTATCAACACCTCCACTCATTCCTAATAAAACTTTTTTATTTTCCATTCTTTTCTAATAAATCCTCCATAGTATGCCATGCAAGTAAAGCACATTTTACTCTTGCTGGCATATTTGATATATTTCTAAAAGCTATTGCTTCTTCTAATTTCTCAAGCTCTTTTTCATCAGTTGTTTCTCTTTTTATCATATCTATAAATGTCTTTATAATTTCTTTAGCTTCCTTAATAGTTTTTCCTTTCAATACATCAATCATAACAGATGTAGAACTTTGCGAAATAGCACATCCATAACCAGTAAATGCCATATCTTTAATAACATCTCCTTCAAGTTTAAGTTGAATTGTAATATCATCACCACAATTAGGATTGTGACCTTTTTCACAAAAGTCGCAATCCTCTAACTTTTTCTTATTATATGAATTCATGCCATGTTCCATGATTATTTCGTCATACATCTCATCCATATTTCTCTATCCTTTCTTGATGTATTTTTCAAACATCTTGTATACTTTTTTCAAAGAAGCAACTAATCTATCTACATCTTCTTTAGTATTGTAAATAGAAAAACTCGCTCTACATGTTGAATCTATTCCCATATATCTCAATAGTGGTTGAGCACAATGATTTCCAGATCTTACAAATACATTATCAGTATCTAAAATACTTGCAACATCATGTGGGTGAACTCCTTTTATATTAAATGAAATTACTGCTGAATGATTTTCTACATTTGGTGTCATATATAATTCAAGAAAATCTAATTTAGATAATTGTTCTCTTGCATATTGTGTTACTTCTTTTTCTATTTTTTCTATATTATCATATCCGATTTTTTCTATGTAGTCCATTGCAGCTCCAAGTCCTACAACACCACCAACATTTTGAGTTCCTGCCTCAAACTTATTTGGTAATGGTGCGAAAGTTGTATCTTGTTCATATACATATTCTATCATATCTCCACCCATTAGAAAAGGATTCATTTTATTTAATATTTCTCTTTTACCATATAAAATTCCTAATCCAAGTGGTGCAAACATTTTGTGAGCAGAAAAAACAAGAAAATCAGCATTTAATTCTTGAACATCTATTTTCATATGAGGAATACTTTGTGAAGCGTCAACAACAACAACAGCACCTTTTTTATGTGCATATTTTATTATTTCTTTTACATTGTTAATTGTACCTAAAACATTTGAAACATGAGTAATACCAACAATTTTAGTTTTGTCTGTTATCTTGCTTTCTATCTCTTCTTTTGTTAACTCATACTCATCATTTATATACATATATTTTAAAGTACTTTCAGTTTTCTTAGTTGCATATTGCCATGGAACTAAATTAGAATGATGTTCCATTATTGAAATAACAACTTCATCATCTTTTTTAAGGTTGTCCAATCCATATGAATATGCAATTAAATTCAAACTTTCACTAGCATTTTTTGAAAATATAATTTCTTCTGGATATCTAGCATTTATAAATTTAGCTATTCTTTTTCTAGTATTTTCATATATTTCAGTTGATTCAACACTTAAAGAATATGCTCCCCTATGAGGATTCGCATTACTACTATTATAGTATTTTTGAACTTCGTCTATAACATATTTAGGTCTTTGAGATGTTGCCCCACTATCTAAATATACCATGTCATTATTATTAAAAATCTGAAAATCCTTTTTTATATCTTCAACATTCATCTAATCTAATCTCCTATCAATTTCATTTAAAACAGTTTCTTTAATCTCGTCGTCTTTTATTCTTTCAATAATTTTATTAAAGTTAGATTTAACAATTAATTTAACCGCTTCTTTATAACTAAGACCTCTACTCATTATATAAAACAAAGATTTAGTATCAACTTTTCCAGATGCTGTAGAATGATTTCCTTCCACATCATCTTCAGTACATAAAAGCATTGGAAGAGCAATTGATTTTGCTTTATCAGATAATAATAAACAAAATTCTTTTTCATTTCCTTTTGCTTTTTTACAACCTTTTTTAAAATCTATTGTTCCTTTAAAGTTCTTTTTACAATTTCCATCTAAAACTCCCTGAACATCTATATCTATATTAGTTTTTTCTCCTCTAAGTTCTGCAATATAGTTTAAGTCTTTTATTTCATCATTTTTTCCAATATAGATTGATTTCAAATCATTATCTGCATTTTCTCCTATAACATTTGAATAATAGTTGGAAATACTTGTTTTTCCTCCTAAATCAATAATAGTGTATTTAACTTTAGAATTTTCATGTAACTCATTTTCTATTGATTCAAAATTGTAAGATTGATTATTTAATAAATTAACAATTACAATATTTAACTTACAATTTTTATTTGCAATTGTTTTTATAACTCCATTATGGAAGCACTTTTTGTCAGTTTTGGATTTATATTGAATAAAAATATTTGCATCTTTATTACCAACAATTTCTATTTGATTTATTAACTCCAAATTCTTATCATCAAAATTATAATTTATTTGGATATTTTCTTTTTCAGTCTCAATTCTAATTTTATTGTTGCAGTTTTCAATAACGTTTTGTTCTAAAACTTCACCATTGCCATAAGTTAAATTAATCTTCCCTGTATTGTCACTAATTATACTTTTCTCACTTAATATTTCTACATTTTTAAAATTTTTTGAATTATTAGGGATGTGTATTCCAGTTAATTTTACATTATTAATTAAAAAATTTCTTGAAGTTCTAATAGGTGTTTCATTTACTTTAATATTCATTATCCTATACTCCCTTCTAATTCTAGATTTATTAGATTGTTCATTTCAACAGCATATTCTACTGGCAATGCCTTTGAAATAGGGTATGCAAAACCTCTAACAATCATAGCTCTTGCATCTTCTTCTGATAATCCTCTAGACATCAAATAGAATATTTCTTTATCACTTATTTTTCCTATTTTCGCCTCATGTGAAAAAGTAACTTCATCTGTTCTAATGTCATTAACAGGAATCGTATCAGATCTTGAGATGTCATCTAGCATTAAAGATTCACAAGATACGTTACATTTAGAATTTTTAGCATTTTCAGCAATTCTTACTAATGCTCTATACGTACATGATCCACCATCTTTTGAAATCGATTTTGAATTTACTAATGATGATGTATTTTTAGCATTATGAATTACTTTAAAACCTGTGTCTAAGTTTTGTCCTTTCCCTGCAAAAGTAATTCCTGTATATTCAGTTTTTGCATTCTCTCCATTTAAAATACTCATTGGATACAACATTGAAACTTTAGATCCAAAAGAACCTGTAACCCAATCAATTTGAGCATTTTTTCCAACAATAGCTTTTTTCGTATTTAAATTCATCATATTCTTAGACCAGTTTTCAATTGTAGAATATCTTAAATAAGCATTATCTTTTACATATAGCTCAACACATCCTGCATGTAAATTAACTTTATTATATTTAGGTGCACTACATCCTTCAATAAAATGAAGGCTAGCTCCTTCGTCTACAATTATTAAAGTATGTTCGAACTGTCCTGACTCAGGTGAATTCAATCTAAAATATGATTGTAAAGGTATATCTAATTTTACACCTTTTGGAACATACACAAAAGATCCTCCAGACCAAACAGCTGCATGAAGTGCAACAAATTTATGATCATTTATTGGAACACATTTCATAAAATGTTCTTTAACTATTTCAGGATATTCTCTCACTGCTGTTTCCATATCTGTATAAATAACACCCTGTTGTAGTAACTCTTCTTTCATACTATGATAAACAACTTCTGAATCATATTGAGCACCAACACCTGCAAGAGATTTTTTTTCTGCATCTGGAATTCCAAGTTTGTCAAATGTATTTTTTATATCTTCTGGCACATCCTCCCAACTTGAATTTAACTCAGTTTTAGGTTTTACATATGTTGCAATATTATCCATTTTAAGTTCAGACAAATCTGGTCCCCATGTAGGAAGTTCTAATTTTTCATAAGTTTCTAAAGCTTTAAGTCTAATTTTTCTCATCCACTCAGGATCATTCTTTTTTCTTGAAATTTCTTCTACAATTTCTCTGCTTAAACCTTTTTTTATTTTAAAATCATAATTATCTTTATTCTTTATATCATATATATTTCTGTTTATATCATCAACTTTAGTTTTCATAACTCCTCCTAAACTTTTTTACTTTTTGTATTTAGTAGTCATTATTTTTTTATTTCTTTAAATTTTGCAAAACCATTTTGTTCAATTTCTTTAATAAGTTTATCTGTTCCTGTAGTTACTATTTTTCCATCTATTAAAACATGTACATAATTAACCTTTAAACTATTTAAAATTCTCATATTATGAGTAATTATTAAAACTGCATTCTCATCAGATTTATACATATTAATACCTTTTGAAACAGTTTTTACTGCATCAACATCTAATCCTGAATCTGTTTCATCAAGTATAGCAAGTTTTGGATTCAATGCAAGCATTTGCAAAATCTCGTTTTTCTTCTTTTCTCCTCCAGAAAATCCCACATTTAAATTTCTGCTTATTAGTTTTGGATTCATATTTAATTCTTCCATATATTTTTCTACATCTTTTTTGAATTCAAAAACTTTAACTGGTTTTCCCTCTACTTTATTCTTTGCTACCTTCAAAAAGTTAAGTGTAGATATTCCTGGTATTTCTTGTGGAGATTGAAAAGACATAAAAACTCCTTTTTTAGCTATTTTATCTGTAGATAAATTATTTATATTTTTCCCTTCAAATTCTACTTTTCCTTTTGTTTTAGTATACTCAGGATTATTTAGAATGACATTTGCTAAAGTAGATTTTCCGGCACCATTTGGTCCCATTATTACATGAACTTCACCTTTATTTATTGTTAAATTTAATCCTTTTAAAATTTCCTTCTCTCCTACGTTAACATGTAAGTCTTGTATGTCTAATAATTTATCCATCATTTTCATTCCTTTCTTACTATTTATTTATATGAAATTTATTTAATGAGTCGTTGTTTCACCTAGTTTCATACTATTTGGTATTTTTCATACCAAACCAGTAGGAATTATAACATATTTTTCCTAGTGAGTCAATAGGAATTGACTTTTTATACCTATATATTAGGCAATTTCTTTTTTTGTTATTCATAATTGCAAAACTATATTTTTTATGATATTATAGTTACATATGCCCATGTAGTTCAATTGGATAGAACAACTTTCTTGCGAAAAGTGAGGTTAGGGGTTCGAATCCCCTCATGGGTATATTTATTATTTATAAGGAAGTAATCTTATGTACAAAATAGGAATTATAGGAATTGGATTCATAGGTGGATCTCTAATAAAAAGTTTAATTAAATCAAACAAAGTTGAAAGCATCTTAGCATTTGATACTAATCAAGAAAGCTTAGATTTGGCATATAATGAAGGTGTTATAACAGATTACACCTTAGAAATAAACGAAAAATTTTCAGACTGTGACATTATTTTTATTTGTACACCAGTAAGCTATATAGCAGATTACGCTAAAAAACTAGAACACATAGTAAAATCAGATTGCATTTTAACAGATATCGGGAGTACAAAAAGAACAATTATGCAAGATGTAAAAGATCTAAAAGTTGAATTCATAGGTGGACACCCTATGATTGGTTCAGAAAGAAGTGGATATCAAACTTCAAAAGATTATCTATTTGAAAATTCATATTATATAATCACAAAAGCTGAAAATAATACTGCTTCTTCTATTGATAAACTAAAAGAAATAATTCTTGAATTAAAAGCAATTCCAATTATTATTGACAGTGAGCAACATGACTATATAACTTCAGTAATAAGTCATGTACCACACGTAATCGCATCCACTCTAGTAAACATGGTGAAAAACTTAGATAACAAAGAACAACTAATGAAGACTTTAGCTGCAGGCGGATTTAAAGATATAACAAGAATAGCTTCTTCAGATCCAACAATGTGGAGTAATATTTGTGAAGAGAACAAAGATGAAATAATAAAAAACTTAGAAGTTTTCGTTTCTATGATAAAAGAATTTGTTGATGAAATAAATGATAAGAAAAAAGTATATGACTACTTTGATTCTTCAAAAACATACAGAGATAGTTTTAGTAATAAAAAAATAAATGGAAACTCAATGCCTGAATTAGATATTAGCATAAAAGATGAAAATGGAGCTATTGCAAAAGTTGCAACAATCCTAAGCAACAACAATATAGGAATCAAAAACATTGAAGTAATCAACAACAGAGAAAATAATTATGGTGCACTAAAACTAATAATAAATAATTATGAAGAAATGGATAAAGCATATGAACTTTTAAAAGAAAATGGGTATGATATAGCAAAAAGACTTTAGTTTAACTAAAGTCTTTTCAGAGTATTGACAAACCCCAGATATTTTTTCTGGGGCTTTTAATATTTTTTTGCAAAATTGCAATTTAAAATTTAA
>CANQQF010000032.1 GCA_947625985.1 uncultured Clostridia bacterium
ATTTTAAATTGCAATTTTGCAAAAAAATATTAAAAGCCCCAGAAAAAATATCTGGGGTTTGTCAATACTCTGAGATAATTTTTTATTATAAAAAAATTATCTGTTTTGTATTATAAAAAATTAAGGAAGGTAAATCAAACGAAGTAGAACTAAAAAAACAACAAAAAATATATTATTAAGTTTCATTATAAAATATTGCTAAAAAAATAATTAATGGTAAAATAAGAGGGAAAGAAAGGAGAAAAAATGTTAAAAAAAATTAAGGAATATTTTTTAAAACATGATATACAATTTATAATAGGAATAATTTTATTAATAGTTATAGGAAGAAATCTACATATAAACCTAGTACCACAAGATGAACTTTGGAATTTTAATAACATATATAAAATGATAAATGGTTACAAAATGTATACCGAAATAAACTTCATAATACCACCATTATTTCCTGTAATAGGATATATAATTCTTAAACTATTTGGAACAAATATATTCATTTTTAGAATATTAAACATAATAATAACAACAATACTAATATTTTTAATATATATGCTGTTTAGAAAATTGTGTAAAAATAAATTTAGAGCACTATTTTATTTTTTAATAGTAAGTTCAAGAGTAATAGTTGTTTGTGCGGCAGGAGCGAACTATAATACTTTAGCAATAGCACTAGTTTTATTAGGAACATATTTAAACATAAAATGGATAGAAAAAGAAGAACAACACAATATATTACAAGCAGTAATAATGTTTCTGATTTCAATGACAAAACATAATATAGGAATGTATTACATAATTGGAATAGTAATAGGACAACTTATAACAAAAAGAAAAATAAAAGATATAATAAAACAAATATCAATTTTAGGAACAGGAGTCATAATAGTAGCTTTAGTATTGCAAAAGATTGGAATATTAAAAGATTTTATAAACTTATTAATTTTAGGAATAGGAAGTTTTGCACAAGAAAACATCGGCGGGAACATAATAAATATAATAGAAGTAGTAATGTTCATGATAATAGTAATGATAGTTACAACAATTTTACTAAGAATAAAAGTCTTTAAGGAAGAAGAAAAACAAAAATTAAAAATATTAATATCAGTTTCAATACCAATGTTATTAATAGCTTTCCCAATATATAATAGCTATCATAAAGTAATGGCAAATATGTTAGTATTAATATCAATAATATACATATTAGATATATTAATATTAAAAGAATTTATAAAAGAAACGAAAATTATAAAAATTGCAATATATATATTTGTAATATTCAATATATTTTGCTCAGCATATTATTCTTTATATTGGTTAAAAACAATAACATCAGAAGAATATGAATATAATTATAGTCATCCATATTATGGAGGAATAATAGAAAAAGAAGAAAAAGAAAGAATAAAAAATGTTACACAATATATACAAAAATCAAATAAAAAGGTTATAGTACTTACAGAAGAAGCAGCAATATATACAATACCGTATAAAATAACAAATGGATATATGGACTTGCCTCTTATTGGAAACTTAGGAAAAGATGGAGAAGAAAAAATAATAGAACAACTTAAGCAATTAGAAAACACTCAAATATTAATAAAGACAAATCAAGATGAACTATTTTGGCAAGAATCAAAAAAAATAAATCAGTACGTACAAAAAAATTTAAAAAAAGTAGGAGAAATAGAAAACCTATCCATATATGAAAAATAATAAAAAACAAAAGGAAAAACAGTAAAAAGTTGAAAAAAAATGAAAAATATTATATAATTATAGTAGTGGAAAAATATAGTAAGGAGGATAGTGTTATGAAGAAAAAGAAGAAAATAATAATACAAACTTTAATTATAATATTAACTTTCTTTATATATATTCCGCAAATAACACAAGCGTATTTTGATACTAGTCAAGTGTCGGTAGATACAAACCCAGATAGTTCAATGTTAGACATGATTGAACCATTTACAAATAGATTATTTATGATAGGAAGTTTTGCATCTGTAGTTGCTTTAATATTACTAGGTATAAAATATATGACATCAAGCTTAGAAGATAAAGCTGAATTCAAACAAAGAATGGGTCCATACGTATTAGGTGCTGCTTTTGCATTTGGAGTATTTGCAATACTTGGTTTAATACAAGAGGTTGGAGAAAATATAACAAATGTAAATACTTTAGAACAAGCAGGACAAAGAGTTGTAACAGTACTATCAACAATAGGAAGTTTCTTATCAGTAATTCTTTTAGTAGCATTAGGAATAAAATATTTATCTTTAGGTACAATAGATGAAAAAATACAATTTAGAAAATCATCAATGCCGTACATAATAGGAGCGGTATTAGTATTTGCAGCATCATCTGTAGCTAGTATAATATATAGTATAGTACTTACAGCAGGGAAAGATGCGACTATAAAAATGTCTTATTATAGTATCAATAAATTTATGTAAAACTTGTAATTTTTTCAAAAATATGGTATTATAAATATATAAAGTAGTTATTAATGTTAAATGGATAAATATAAAAATAAAAGGAGGAAAGTAAAATGGTGAAATTAAGAAAATTAATATCAATATTTATGGTTGTAGCAATTATGGTTATGGCATTTGCACCAATGGCTTTTGCAGCAGCAGGAGGAGCACCAGATCCAGCAAGTTTTACAGGTGATACATCAGCACAAACAGAAAGAATAACAGGTTTAGGTAATAAAGTAATAACAATTATTTCAGTTATAGGCTCAGTTGTATCAGTTGTAATATTAATTGTAATTGGTGTTAAATATATGATGGGAAGTGCAGAAGAAAGAGCAGAATACAAAAAGACACTTATGCCATACGTAATAGGTGCAGTACTAGTATTCGCAGCATCAACAATAGCTGGAATGGTATTCCAATTTGCTTCAAGCATTTAAAGAAAATAAATACATACAAAAAAACAGAAAACTATCAAAGTTTTCTGTTTTTTTTGTATTATTTGTATATAAAATAAAAAGAGTTCAGCGAACTCTTAAAACGGAATATAATAAAATTAAAATCTGTCGGAAATCCAAGTTATAATATAGAATACGCCCAAAATCGTAAATATCCAGGATAATATACCTCCGCTTAAAAACGTTAGTCCAAATAATAAAGTAAGTACAAAGAATATAATCCCACATACTCCTCCTGAATAGGATAAGGCAAGTAGTACAAATAAAATAAGCCATGGAAAAATCCAACTAAGTACAGTAAATAATAATGAGAACATTAAATATTCCTTTCTAGCAAACTGAACTATATGTTTGCGAAAACCTAAAAACAAAATACTACTATAAATATTATACTATAAAAATTAAATTATGTAAAGTCAGCCGAAAAGAACGTCACAAAGCTTGAAAAACTTGAAAAAAAGCAAAAAATAAGGTATAATATAAAGTAGAGAGGTGATGTGTTATGAAAAAGGTCATTTCATATCTTAAATTAGCAATTAATATAATAATTAGTATATTAATAATAAATAATATATTTGTAGTACCAGTATATGCAGCAGAAGAAGTTCAAGAAATAACAAAAATAGCAGATAACAGTATTTCACTTAGCGGTATAATTTCAGCAGGAGGAGATTTTATAGCAGATGGAGAGGGACAACAAGATGATACATTTGACATGGGAGCAATATCAGGTATGGCAGGAAGTCTGTATGCAATACTTTTAGGATTAGGGTTTGCGTTAGCAGTTGTGATAGGAGTAGTAATAGGAATAAAATTTATGATGTCTTCATCATCAGACGAAAGAGCACAATATAAGAAAACAATAATAGTGTATGTAGTGGGAGTAGTTGTAATATTTGGAGCATTCGGAATATGGAAAATAATAATAAACATGATGAACGAAGTACAACCACAAACAACAGAAACACCATCATCAGGAACATATCAAGTACCAGCAAAACCTCAATCATCATCAAGTGGATTTGCAGGAGGTGGAGCTGGAGGAATGGGTGGAGGCGGATGGTAATAAAAAATATACACATAAGACAAAAAAGAGTAGAAAATTAATTTTCTATTCTTTTTTTGTAAAATAAAGTCAAAGTAGTATATCCGTAAGAAAATCGCTGAAACGCCCTATTACGAGAATGTTACAGAAATATTATTTTGATGTAATAAAGAAAAAAACGGTTACAATACATCCTAAATTTTGCTATAATTATTTATAATTATGAATTAGGTAAAAAAGGAGGAAAGGTTATGGCTGCATATAACATACCAAGAGATACCAAAGGTGAGGGAAGAATATTATTTATATTTTCAACAAAAGCATTAATATATACTGCAATAGGAGCAGTTCCAGGATTACTATTTTACGCAATATTTAGTGTGTTAGGAATGGAAATAGTCGGCATAGTAATGGTTGCAATATTTGCATTCATAGGATTTTCTATAGCGACATTTAAAATACCAAAAATAAAAGGAATAGAAGCAACAAAAGATATAGGTGGTGAGCAAATAGACGAAATAATAAAAAGGGTAATAAAATTCAGAAAGAAAAAAATAAAAAAATACACCATCTATTCAATAAACAGGGAGGATAAACCAAATGGAAAGTAATCAAATATCACAAATATTAACAATAGTTTTAGTTATTATGGTAGTTATAGTAGTAGTTATGGCTATAATATACTTCGTTCTTTTATCAAAAGAAAGAGAACGTAAAAAAATAAGAGAAGAAGAAGAGAGAAAAGAAAGAGAAAAAAACAAAGAAACAATAAACAATTCACCTGAGATGGGAAATGTTCTAGACTTTATGGAATTTGAAGATATAACAGACAATATGATAATACAAAAAGAAAAAAAGAAATACCTAATGGTAATAGAATGTCAAGGAGTAAACTATGACCTAATGTCTAAAGTTGAAAAAAACAGTGTTGAGCAAGGTTTCTTACAATTCCTTAATACATTAAGACATCCAATTCAACTTTATGTTCAAACAAGAGCAATAAACCTAGAAAACACAATAGAAAGATATAAAAAATGTCTAAAAGATATTGAAAGTACATATATCAAAAAAAGAAATGAATATAAAGAAATAAAAAACAATCCAAGAATATCAGAAGAAATAAAAAAGAAAAAACTATATGAACTAACAAAAAGTACGAACTTATATGAATATGGAAAAGACATAATAAGAGATACGGAAAGAATGAGTTTAAATAACAATATATTAAATAAAAAATACTACATAATAATATCATATTACTATGAAAATCAAAACGTAGAAGTGCAATATACAAAAGAAGAAATTAGGAACAGAGCATTTACAGACCTATACACAAAAGCACAAGCATTAATAAGAACATTAACAGCATGTAGTGTAAAAGGAAGAATTTTAGACTCAGTAGAATTAGCCGAATTATTATACATGGCATATAACAGAGATGGAGCAGAAAGTTATGGAATAGAAAGAGCATTAAAAGCAAGTTATGACAAAATATATTCAACAGCACCAGATATCTTTACAAAGAGAATGCAATTATTAGACAAAGAAATAGAAAAGAAGGCAATAGAAAGAGCACAAGCAGAACTTGCAAGAGCAAAATCAGAAAAAGAAAAAGCAGTAGAAAAGAAAGAAGCAGAAAAAGATAGATTAATAAAAGAAATGGCTAAAATGATACTAGAACAAAACAAGAAATATGTAGGAAAAGAAATAACAGAAAGAGCAATAAAGAAAATAGAAGAGGAAGAAGATAGCAATAAACAAGAAGATAATAATAAACAAGAAGGAGGAAAAAACAATGTTTAACAAAAGCAAAAAGAATAAAGAAGAAGAACAAAGAAAGCCAGTTGTAAGAAAAGAAATACCAACAAGTTTAAATAGGACAACAGTAAAAGAACTAATAGCTCCTTCAGGAATAGATGCATCAAAAATGGAATATTTAAAAATAATATCATCAACACCTAGATATGCGAGAAGCTTTGTAGTATCAACATTACCAAGAATGTGTACATTCCCAAACCTGTTTAGAGAAATGTACTTATTTGGAGACATAAACACATCAGTATATATAAAACCGGTAGGAGAAGCTAGATCTCAAACAGACTTAAACAAAGTAATAAACGAACTAGAAACAGAAAGAATAGTAGCAAGAGACAAAGGAAATATCAACAGAGAAAGTACATTAAGACAAAAAAGATTAGAAACAGAGCAACTAAGAGATGAAATAGCTGCAGGATTTAACAAATTATTTGAAGCATCAATAGTAGCAACACTATTCTCTTATAACTTAGAAGACCTAGAAAAACAAACAAAAATGCTAGTAACAGAAATGTCAAAAAACCTAGTAGATATAAAAAGTGCATGGGGAATACAAGAAGAAGCATTTAAAACAAACCTACCACTAATGGCAGACCTAATAAACAAAAGACACACCTTTGATAGACATTCAATGGGAACAGTATTCCCATTTACAACAAGTGATGTAGGACATGATACAGGAGTTCCAATAGGATTTAACAAACAAACAGGAACCCCAATAATATTTGATAACTTCCACTCATCATTAACAAACTATAACATGGTTATATTTGCTAAATCAGGAGCAGGAAAATCAGTTACAATGAAAATGTTAATATCAAGATCATCAGTATTAATGAACATAGAAAGTTTAGCACTAGATGCAGAAGGTGAGTATAAAATAGTTGCGGAAAGCTTAGGAGGAATAAATGTAACACTAAGCCCAACATCAAAAACAGTTATAAACGTATTTGACATAGAGCCAGAAAAAGTAAAAGATGAAATAACAGGAAAAGAAAGAACCGTACTAAACGTAGAAAACAAAGTTGAAGATGTTACACAAGCATTACTAACAATGGCAAGAGGAAGTACAAGAAGTTCAGAAGTAAACGAAATGACAAAACAAATAATAGCAGAATCCGTAGCAGAAGAGTATGCAGCATTAGGAATAAACGGAAACCCAAATAGTATATATGAAAAGAGCAATAGCTTTAATGCAAGAGATAAACTATATAGAAACAAAAAGAAAATGCCAACAATAGGATCATGGTATAGAAGAATAATGTATAAAGCAAGAGAAAATAAAAATGATGACTACCGTATACATTATAGTTACTTATTAAAAGTTATGAAACAATACATAAGAGAATATGATGGACAAATGGCATACTTTGATGGACAATCAACATTTGACTTATTAGATGGAGCACCATTTATAAACCTAGACATATCACAGCTAGAAGAAAGATTTGCAAGACCGCTTGCACAACAAATACTTCTATCATGGATATGGGAAAAATTCGTTAAGAAAAACAGTGAAGACAGAAGAAAAGCAAGAAAGAAAAGAGTTATATTAGACGAGGCATGGATGTTACTTCCATACCCAGAAGCCGTAGACTTCTTAAACACAATGGCAAGACGTGCAAGAAAAAGAAATGTATCATTAGCAATAATATCACAAAGATTTCAAGACTTCTATGAAAAACCAGAAGCACAAGCAGTTTTAACATCATCAGATACAAAAATGTTTTTAGCACAAGATAAATCAGAAATAGCACTATTAAAAGAAGTATTTAAATTAAGTGAAGGAGAGTCGAACTTCCTAATAACATGCCTGAAAGGAGAAGGACTATTAAAAGTAGGAGGAGACTCAGCAATAATACAAATAACACCAACAGCAAAAGAATTCGAATTTGTAGAAACAAACTTAAACAAATTAGTTCAAAAAAGCCAACAATAAAGTTAAATAAATAACTGAAAGGGAAAAATGTGAAAAAAATAAAAAAAAGTAAAACAGGAAAATATATAACAATAACATTAGTCTTTGTTATATTGTTTAACTTAATAGTTCCAAATTACACATATGCAGCAGGAGATTGGGTAGGAAACCTAATAGAATTAGTTGCAGATATAGTATGCTCAATAGGGGATTCAGTAATAAATTTTGTACAAGGAACAATGATGCCTGGAAGCCCTAAAGCCGTAGCAAGAAGAAATAATATAACAGATTTAGAGTTAAAAGAAATAAACATGTCAAGAGCACAAGCAACCATAACATTTAAAGAGCATCCTTTTCCAATGATTTATTATAGCCCAGCAGCAATATTTTCAAATCGAGTAGCACAACTAGATGTAAACATATTAGATCCAGGAAGTAACTATGAAAAACAATATGAATTCCTATTAGCATATGCAGATAATTATGGTTCAGGTGATGAAGCAACATTTGTGAAAGACATGCAAGATTTTTGTGGACTAAATGAAGGAGAAGCAAAAGAAACATTTAAACTAGTTAACCAAATAAGAGAACTTGGAAGAGGTGCATCTACATCTCAAAGAAAATCAGTGCTTGGTGGAAAAATAATAAACTCTGAAGGAGAAGAAGAGTCAAATAAATTATCCAACTCAGCAGTAATAATCAGTTCGATAGCATCAAAATGGTATATAGCATTAAGAAACATATGTATAGTAGCACTATTAATAATTCTTTTATACATAGGAATAAGAATTATACTTACAAGTGTATCAGAAGAGCTAGCAAAATATAAAAAAATGCTACAAGGTTGGTTAATAGCACTAATATTAGTCTTTTTCATACATTATTTAATGTTAGTACTACTATCATCAACACAAGCTATCGTAAATGCATTAGCAGAATCAGTATTTGACGATATTACAGTAACAACAGGGACAGGAACAAAATTTGCAGGAAACTTAACAGGAGGAGACAAACTATTTAGAGCAGCAAGAGTATTAGAATCAACAGAAAGAGCTAATTTAAAAGATGATGAAAATGGATGGTTAGACACATTTGGATATGCACTTATGTATTTAATGCTAATAATGTACACCTTAATATTTACATTAAAATATTTTAGAAGATTAGTATATATGGCATTTTTAACAATATTTGCACCGTTTGTGGCATTAACATATCCAATAGATAAAATGAATGACAATAGAGCACAAGCTTTTAGTTATTGGTTTAGAGAATATTCATTCAACCTATTTTTACAACCAATACATTTAATACTATATGTATTTTTACTACAATCAGCTTTAGATTTTGCCCAAAGTAATATTATATATGGAATAATAGCACTATCATTCTTAGTAGAAGCAGAAAAATTCATAAGAAACATGTTCGGAGTAAGAGGAGAAGGCGGAGGCTTTTCACAAGAAGCAGAAGGATTCTCAACAGGAGCATTATTTGCATCAGGATTAAGAATGTTAGATAGAATGGCTTCAAGAGAAAATAAAATGTTAACAGGAGCAGCAAATGATAAAGTATCAGCAGAAAATGGAAATGAAGATGATGGAAATATACGTCAACAAGAAATAAAAGATGACGATGCAGTAGCAAGTATAGAAAGTTTTGATAGTGGAGCAGAAGACACCGAAGAACCTGAAGAAGATCCATTACTATCAAACGATGACGAAATTAACATTGAAGGAGAATCACCAACAGGATTATTTGGAGATGTAGTATATGGTTCAGACCAATTAGATGAATTTGACACATATGAATTTGGAAGTAATGGACCAGAAGATATGACAGAATTAGGAACACAAAATCCAGATTCTGATGAATTAGGTGCAGGAACACGACCTCTTATAGATGATCCAACACAAGAAAACAATCCAGGATTTTTTGGAAGAACAATTAGAGGAATATCAAGAGCAACAAGAGGAAGATTTATAAATAAAGATAATACAGTTAGATTAGCAAAATTTGCTACAAGAGCATCATTAGGATTAGCAGGAGCAGCAACATTAGGAACAATAGGACTAGCAGCAGGACTAGCAAGTGGAGAGGGACTAACAGGAGCATTAAAATATGCAGGACTTGGTGCAGCATCAGGAGGTGCACTAGGATTAGCAACGGCGAACTTAGGAATGCGTGCAATAACAGGAGCGAAAACAATAGGAAAGAGATTTACAGGAGACTTCAGAAGAGGATATTACTCACCAAAAGAATTTAGAGCAAGAGAAAATGCTAGAATAGCAAGAGAATTCTTAAGAGATAGAGAATCAATAAACTTCTTCAAAGATAATTATGGAGATAAATATAAAGAAAAAATGCAACAAGCATTACAACTAAAGAGATATGGAATAAATGATTTAAATCAATTAAATAAAGCAGTAGATATACAAGATAAATATGGATTAACAGAACAACAAACAGCAACAATAGCAAAATTAGGAAATGCTATATCAAAACAAGACTTAATAGATCCAGAAAAACGTGCGGAAATAATGAAAATGTTAGATAAACAATTATCAAATGCACAAGACAGAGTAAGAGTTATGAGTTATTTAGATCAATATCATTCAATAGAAAAAGAAACAGGATTAACTTCACAAGGACTAAACGACGCTGCAGAAAACATTAGAACAATAGAAGAACCAAATATTAATAACGATAGACAAAATACAAATACACCAAAACCAAAATCAAATAAAAAAGCTTCAACTCCAGAAGATACATTTGATATAAATAACGAACAAAATGAAAATGTAGATGAGCCTTTACAATTAAGAGATGGTTCAGATTTAGAAAATGAAATAGAAGGAAATAATCAAGAAGAAGGAAAAGTTATCATGACATATGGAGACATAAAAACAATAGATATAAACACACAGACTCAAAAAGAAGGAATAAATAATGGAATAGACAAAGAGGAAACAGATGATTTTTCTATAGATGAAAATAAAGAAGAAACAAGAAGCAATAGTATAAAAGAAAATAGTAATGAAGAAGGAAAACAAAAAAACAATTCAGAACAAGATTTAAAAGCAGAAGCAGAAAGGCTAGAAAAAGAAGCAAAAGAAATAAAACAACAAATAGATGAAAACAAGAAAAAGTTAATAGAAGCAAAAGAAGAAGAAAGAGAGAAATACTTAGTAGAAGAAAAAAGACTTGAAGAAAAACAAAAAGAAAATTATATTAAAATAACAAAAATAAAGGATGAGTATAACAAATTGCAGTAAGATGGCAAAAAGGAAGAATAAAATAGAAAGGAAAAAACATGAAAAAAATTGTAGAGTCAAAAATAGGAAAAAGTATAATAATTACAATAACTTTCCTTATACTATTTAATTTAATAATTCCAAGTTATACATATGCAGCTACAGATTCTTGGGCAGGAGTATTAATAGAACCTGTCTCTGATTTAGTGTGTGCATTAGGTGATGCGTGTTTGAATATTATGCAAGGAATGATGATGCCAGGAAGCCCAAAAGCTGTAACAAAAAGATCACCATTTGAAGCAAAATTGCTTGAAAAAAAGGCAGCAGGTGAAATAACAGAAGAACAAGCAGAAAGAATAAGAGATCTTAATGAAAGCATAAAACATGACAATTTCTCACTGGATGGGCTTAGAGATATGCCTAAACTTTTTAAACAAGGTATTAATGGATTGTATGAAGTGGTTACAGGTAAAACAGGAGGAGAAACATCAACTTACACAATAACTAATGAATACCAAAAAATATTAGAAGAGTTAGGATTGAGTGCCGATCAAATAAATATATTTTGGACAACTTCAGAAATGGGAAAAATTATGGATCAAATGCCATATCCATTAGTTTATTACAGTCCAGCAGCAATATTTGCGAATAGAGTACCAGCACTAGATGTTAACTTTATAGAACCAGCTAGAAACTTTAAAAAACAATACTCTTTTCTTATGGATTTAGCAAAGAAATTTTCATCAGATCAAGAAGAAGATTTTGTAACGTATGTAAGAGATTACTATGGCCTAACAGAATTACAAGCAAAAGAATCATTTATATTGGTTAATCAAATTAGAGATTTAGGAGATAACCCAACAAGGCAACAAAAAGATGCATATCTAGGAAGTTACATAATAAACTCTGACGGAAACAAAGAATCTAATGGAGCAGCAAATACTGCAGTTATATTAAGTCCTGTAATTTCAAAATGGTATATAGCTTTAAGAAATATTTCTATATTAGGATTATTAATAGTATTGCTATATATAGGTATTAGAATATTAATATCTAGTGCAAGTGAAGAATTAGCTAAATATAAAATAATGTTAAAAGATTGGGCAATGGCACTATTTTTAGTATTTTTTATTCACTATTTAATGTTAGGAATATTAACAGTAACTGATGGATTAATAGATGCAATCGATGAAAGTGTATTTACATCTAAAAGTGCAACTACAGGAGGAAGTGCAACAAGTAATTTTATAGACCAAGGATCTACACAAGATTATTTATTTGCAAATGTTAGAGTGCTAGAATCAATATCAAGATATACTGAATCTGAAAGAGACACCGGATGGTTAGATGTTTTCGGGTATGCATTAATGTATGCAATGTTAGTTTGGTATACAATAATATTTACAATTAAATATTTAAAAAGAGCAGTATATATGGCATTTTTAACAGTAATAGCACCAATGGTAGCATTAACATATCCAATAGATAAAATAAAAGATAAAAGAGCACAAGCATTTGATCATTGGTTTAGAGAATATACATTTAATCTACTACTACAACCAATACATTTATTACTATATATCATATTAGTATGTTCAGCAATGGAATTTGCTACATCAAACCCAATATATGCAATAGTAGCATTAGCCTTCTTATTAGAAGCAGAAAAATATATTAAAAACATGTTCGGCGTTAGAGGAGAAGGTGGAGGACTATCACAAGCAGCAGCAGGATTTACATCAGGAGCATTATTTGCATCAGGAATGAGAATGTTAGATAGAGTAGCTTCAGGAGAAAATAAAATGTTAACAGGAGCAGCAAATGATAAAGTATCAGCAGAAAATGGAAATGAAGATGATGGAAATATACGTCAACAAGAAATAAAAGATGACGATGCAGTAGCAAGTATAGCAAGTTTTGATAGTGGAGGAACAGCTATAGAAGGGCCAGGAGGTAACATAGGAGATGGTGAAAATCCATTATTATTAGATGGTGATGATAATAATATAAACATTGATGGAGGAGGATCACCAACAGGACTATTTGGAGATGTAGTATATGGTCCAGACCAATTAGATGGATTTGACACATATGAATTTGGAAGTAATGGACCAGCAGATATGACAGCATTAGGAACACAAAATTCAGATTTTGATGAACTAGGTGTAGGAACACGACCTCTTATAGATGACCCAACTCAAGAAAACAACCCAGGATTTTTTGGAAGAACAATTAGAGGAATATCAAGAGCAACAAGAGGAAGATTTATAAATAAAGATAATACAGT
>CANQQF010000033.1 GCA_947625985.1 uncultured Clostridia bacterium
AAAATGATGTTTGAAATATTAAAAGAATTAGGAGCAAAAGTAAAAAAGAAAAATAAAAAATATATAATAGATGCAACTAATATAAGTAAGCATGAAATATCAGAAGACTTAATGACACAAATGCGTTCTTCTGTAATTTTAGCAGGTGCATTAATTGGTAGATGCAAGAAAGCGGTGTTTTCGTATCCAGGAGGATGTGATATAGGAGCACGACCAATTGACCTTCATTTAAAAAATTTTGAAAAATTAGGAATAAATATTACTAAAAACTATGGAAATATTATATGTAGTTGTGATAAAATAAACGGGGAAAAAATCGACTTGGAATTTCCAAGTGTTCGGAGCAACTGAAAATATAATACTTGCTGCATGTTTAGGAGAAGGAACAACTGTTATAAGTAATGCTGCAATGGAACCTGAAATTTTAGATTTACAAAAACTATTAAATAGAATGGGAGCTAAAATAAAAGGAGCAGGAACAAATAAGATAGAGATTCAAGGAGTGAAGAGCATAAAGAAGGAAGTAAGCTACAATGTTATGCCTGATAGAATTGAAACAGGTACATTTTTATGTGGAGCAGCTATAACAGGAGGAAATATAATTGTTAATAAAACAAATCCAAATGAAATATTTCCAGTAATAAGTAAATTACAAGAAACAGGATGTATTATAGAAGCTAAAAAACATCAAATAGAAATAAAAGCACCTAAAAAACTAAAGAGTGTTGATTTTAAAACGTTGCCATATCCAGGTTTTCCTACAGATATGCAATCAATTTTTGCAACAACATTGACAATTGCAAAAGGAACATCAATTATAGTTGAAAATATTTTTGAGAATCGTTATAAATATGTACAAGAATTGATAAAAATGGGAGCTAAAATTACAATTGAAGGAAATATAGCTGCAATTAAAGGTGTAAGGAAATTGTATGGAACTAATATAAAAGCATATGATTTGCGTGGCGGAGCGGCAGTGGTAATTGCAGGATTGCAAGCCAAAAGAACAACAAGCATTGAAAATGTAGAATATATTTTGAGAGGATATGAAAATCTAGATAAAAAATTAAAAAGTTTAGGAGCTGATATAAATCTGATAAGAGAAGGAGGTTAGTGTACCGTGGCTAGACGAAGTAAGAAATCTGATATAAGTGAAATAGTAGATGGAACTTTAACGCCTTCTGAAGAAGAACTAGAAGAAAACAAAAATAGAGAAATTGAGATACAGAAGCAAAAAGAAAAAAGAAAGAAAAAAGAAATAGAACAAAAGGAAAAAGCAAAAAAAGAAAAGGAACAAAAGAAAAAAGTAGCAAGAAAAAAAGCTGTAGAAAAAAAGAAAAGAGAAAATCAAAAAAAACAAGTAGAAAAGCAAAAAGCTGAGAAAAAAAAGAGATTAGAAAAAAAGCAAAAAGAAATAGAAAAAAAGAAAAATATTCTAAAAAAAGAAAAAGAGAAAGAAAAGAAAAAAATAGAAAAACAAAAGAAACTTGAAGAACAACGTAAAAGAGAAGAAAGAGAAAGAAGAATAGAGCAACGTAAAAGGCAAAAAGAAATAGATGATTTTGAATATGAAGCCAATTCTGCTATAAACATGACGATGAAAAACAATAAGAGGAAGCAGATGGAAGAAGAATATAATAGGCATAGAGATAAAGAAATAAGAAAAAAAAGAAAAAAAAGAAGAATAATAACTTCGTTATTATTGATAGCAATTGTATTAGGAGGAACAGTTTTTGCACTTGTTTCACCAATATTTAATATACAAAATATTCAAGTATCAGGTAATGAACAAGTTGCTTCAGACACAATTGAAAGTTTATCTGGGCTGAGTGATGGACAAAACATATTTAAGTTTTTAAAAAAGAATGTAATAAATGATATAAAAAAAGAACCATATATTGAAAGTGTAGAAGTAAAAAGAGTTTTACCAAATACCATTCAAATTAAAGTTAAAGAAAGAAAGAAAAGATTTGCTATAAAATTTTTAAATAGTTATGCAATCATAAATAGTCAAGGATATATATTAGAGTTATCAGAGAATCAAGGCAACCTACCAATTATAAGTGGAATTACTACTCCAGAAGAAGAAATTACAAAAGGTAGAAGATTAAATGAAAACGATTTAAATAATTTAGAAATTATTATAAAAATAATGAACATTTCTAGAGATAATAATATAGACGAGCTTATTTCGGGAGTGGAAATAACAAAAGAAAATGAAATTAATATTCAGATGGATAGTGAGAAAAAAGTTGTTCATTTAGGCGATGACACAAATTTAAGTAATAAAATTATATATGTTAGTGCTATAATTAATCAAACTAAAGAACAAAGTGGAGATATTTTTGTAAATGGAGATTTAAATAATAAATTTAAACCATATTTCAGAGAAAAAATTCAATAAGGAAGAGGTGAAAAAATGAACAAAAAACATGTTGCAATAATACTTGGACTAATGTGTTTTCTATTAGCTTATGGAATTTCGTTACAAGTAAAAACAGTAAAAAATGCAAATTCAACAATAAGTCAAGATTATGAGGAAAATAACTTACGTGCAGAAGTTTTAAAATACAAAGGAAGATATGATAGAGAATATGAACAATTAGGAAATGCAGAAGCCGAACTAGAAAAGGAAAGGCAAGAAGCAACAACAGAAGATAATGAATTAAAAACGATGGAAGAGCAAATTACTAATGGAAATAAATTAATTGGTTTTACAGAAGTAACAGGACCTGGTGTAATATTAACATTAAGTGATAGTAAAGTACCAACTACTTCAGCGATGGTAGGAGATTTAAATGAATTATTAGTTCATGATATGGATGTATTGTGTGTAATTAATGAACTAAAAAATGCAGGAGCAGAAGCAATTTCAATAAATGATCAAAGACTTATAACAACATCTTCAATAGTATGTGGAGGTAATATAATTACAATAAATGGAGAAAGGGTAGGAGCACCATTTGAAATAAAAGCAATAGGATTACCAGAACAATTAGCAGCTTTATCAAGACCAGGAGGATATTTAAGTATTTTAAAAGATTATGGAATAGGAACGGATCTAAAAAAATCAGATTCAATTACTATACCTAAATATGCAGGAGTAATAAATTTTGAATATGCTAAAACAATAAATGAATAGAAGGTGAAAAAAGTATAATGAAATCTAACAAAAAAGGTAAACTTATGATTACAGTTATCATTGGATTAATTTGTTTTGTTTTAATGGCAGTTATGTTTATGCAGTTTAAAATTGTAAATGAAACTGACATTACTTCGATTGAAACTATGAGAAAATCGGAATTAACTACAGAACTTGCATCATGGAAACAAAGGTATAAAGAAGCACAAACTAAAAATCAAGAAACGCAAGATAAATTAACTGAATATAGAAATAGTGAGAAATCTAGTGAAGAGTCACAGAGATTGTTAGAAGAGGAATTAGAGCAAATAAATATTGTATTAGGTAAAACTGATGTTGAAGGACCTGGAATAATAGTTACAATAAAAGATGCTACTGAAGAAAAGGCAACAGATGTTTCTGGCATTAAAGCTGATAATCTTCTAGTTATAGTAAATGCTTTAAAATTGTCAGGAGCAGAAGCTATATCTATAAATGAACAAAGAATAATAAACACAACTGATATTGTATTTATTAATGATTCATTCATAAAAGTAAATCAACAAAGAATTTTGTCTCCATATGTAATAAAAGCAATAGGAAATCAATCATATCTAGAAAGCGGACTTACAGGGACAGGAGGAAGTATTGATGAGTTAAGAAACTTAGGACATGATATTAGTATAGAAAAAAATCAAAAAGTTACTATTAATAAATATGAGGGTAATATAGAAACAAAATATGTTCAATAAATTCTTATAAATAAAAAGAAAGGAATGAAATAAAATGATATTTATAGCAATTTTATTAGGGTGTATTCTAGGAGCTATATTAGGAATAAATGCACCAATGATTTCTTATACATATTCAAGTTACTTAGCAATAGCAATTATTGCAGCATTAGATTCAGTTGTTGGAGGTATTGTTTCAGTAACTAACAAAAATTTTGACATGAAAATTTTTGTATCAGGTTTTTTTGTAAATGGTATATTAGCAATTTTACTTACTGTTTTGGGACAAAAGCTTAATGTAGATATATATTTAGCTGCAATAGTAGTTTTTGTAGGAAGAATGTTTACAAACTTAAGTATTATTAGAAGATACTATATTGAAAAATGGGATAAATATTTTCATGAGAAAAAAAGTCAAAAAACAAAAGAAAAAGAGGTTGAAAATTAATAATAAGTATAGTAAAATAAATAAAGTGAAATAGCGACCAAGGTCGCTATTTCATTTCGTGGATAAAATTGATAAAAAAATATTACAACAATATTACAAATATTACAAAAATATTACAAATTCTATTGACTTTTTGTAGAAAATGTAATATAAATAACACTAGAAAATTAAAAATGGAGGAGTTAACTTTGGCAATAGGAGATATCATAGTAGGTATAGATATAGGAACAGCAAAAGTTGCAACTGTCATAGGTGAAGTAAATAACTTCAACCAGATAGAAACTATATCAAGTACGTCTTACAAATGCAATGGTTTAAAAAAAGGTAAAATAATTGACGAAGAAGAAATAAGTCAAAGTATTGAAAAAACTATTAAAGATGCCGAAGAAGAAACTAATTTAAAAATTAATTCAGCTTATGTTACGATTCCAGGAAGATATGTAACTATTGTTCAAAATAGTGTAATAAAAGAAGTAAGGGACAAGTTCTCAGGAATTTCAACAAAAGATGTACAAAACGCTATTATGCAAATAAAAGATATTGAAATCCCAGATAGCCAGATACTTATAGATATTGTTCCAGACAAAGTTATGTTAGAAGATGAAACAATAGTGACAGATCCAGTAGGAAAATTAAGTTCAAGTTTTGCAATGAATGCACAAATTATATTAGCAGATAAAGAATATGTAAGACAGTTACAAAATATCTTCAAAAAAGCTGGTCTAGATATTGATGGAATCATACCAACAACATTAGCAGAAAGAAACTTAATATTAGATAAAAATGAATTGAATGATAACATAATGATTTTAGATATAGGAGCTGGAAATGTAGACATTGGAGTTTTTGAAGGATCAAGCTTTATATATACAAATTCTATACCTCTTGGTGGAGATAACATTACTAAGGATATTGCACTTGTTTTAAATATCTCTGAAGAAGAAGCAGACAAGTTAAAAAGACAATATGGCTTAGCTTTGAAATCTTTTATTGACAATGATAATGATATCATTTTAAATACATGTAGAGATAGTAAGAAAAACAAAATAATAAAAAGCTCACAATTAATAGAAATTATCGAAGCAAGAATAGAGGAAATGTTTACAATTATAAATAAAGACATCACAAATCAAGGTATAAAATCAAAAATCAATAATGTAGTATTAACAGGACAAGGAATTATAAATATCAACAAAAGTGATGTAGCAGGAAAAATCAATTTAAACATTCCAGTAAAAATATCAACAGGAAGATTAATAAGTACAGTAAAACAAACATACAGAACAAGTTATGCTTTAGTTAGATATATAGCATCAAGACCTTTTGAAAAAACAGTATCAAGTAGTATTGATACGCAGAATAAAGAAAGCCTTTTTAAAACAATAATATATAAAATAAGGGAATTCTTTTATTCATAAAATAAAAAGATATTAATTTTAAATTTTATATGAGAAGAAAGATAGGAGGAAAACTAAATGATGGAGTACGAGGATAGCAACAACATTACTATGATGGATGGAACAGCTACAATTAAAGTTATAGGAGTAGGTGGAGCTGGAAATAATGCTGTTAATAGAATGATTGAAGCAGGTATTAAAGGAGTAGACTTTATAGCAGTAAATACAGACAGACAAGCACTTCAAACATCAAAAGCTAGTACAAAAATACAAATAGGAGAAAAAATAACTAGAGGTCTAGGTGCAGGAGCTAATCCTGATATTGGAGCTCAATCAGCTGAAGAAAGTAAAGCTGAAATAGCAGAAGTATTAAGAGGATCAGATATGGTATTTGTAACTTCAGGAATGGGTGGAGGAACAGGTACTGGAGCAGCACCAATAGTAGCAGCTACTGCAAAAGAAATGGGAATACTTACAATTGGTGTAGTAACAAAACCATTTACATTTGAAGGAAAGAAAAGACTTTCTCAAGCAGAAAGAGGAATTGAAAACTTAAAAGGAAAAGTTGATACATTAGTTGTAATACCTAACGATAAATTATTACAAATAATAGATCGTAAAACATCAATTATAGAAGCTTTCAAAATGGCAGATGATATATTAAGACAAGGTGTACAAGGTATATCAGATTTGATTGCTATACCAGGACTTGTAAACTTAGATTTTGCAGATGTTAAAACAATAATGCTAAATCAGGGAATGGCTCATATGGGTGTTGGTAAAGCATCAGGAGAAAATAGAGCAGAAGATGCAGCTAAAGAAGCTATTCAAAGTCCTTTATTAGAAACATCAATTGAAGGAGCAAGAGGAGTAATTATCAATATTACAGGTGGAGAAGATTTAGGATTACATGAAGTTAATACAGCAGCAGAATTAGTACAACGTAGTGTTGATCCAGAAGCTAATATTATCTTTGGTACAGTTACTGATACAACAATGAAAGACGAAATTCAAATAACAGTAATAGCAACAGGATTTGAAAAGGATAGTGCAATCAATCCTCCAAGTATAAATAATGTTGTATCTAAAAACTGGGAAAAGAAAATAAGCTCAATACCATCATCAACAACATCAACAACAACTTCTCAAAATGATTTAGATATACCAGCTTTCTTAAGAAAGAATAAAAGCAAAAACATTTAGCCAACATAAGTAAATATTATAAATAATCAAAAAGAAATAATCGATTTTGTCGATTATTTCTTTTTTTCTGCACTAGAAAAAGACAGTATTTTTAAAATGAAAGTAGTACAATACTTATGCAGGTGGTTAAATGACGATTTATATAGATGTAGTTTTCATAGAAAACATTATAATGAATTATATAATTATATTAGCAACAGCACTTATAACAAAAAACAAGATAAATCATATTAGATTTTTATTATCATCAGCTATTGGTGCTATATATACTGTGGTTGCTTATATAACAAAGTTTAAAATATATTCTAATATAATATTTAAGTTTTTTCTATCTATAATAATAGTATATACAGCGTATAATCCACAAGGTATTAAAAAGATGTGGAAAAAATTATTATTTTTTTACTTAACTTCTTTTTTGTTTGGAGGAGTTGCATTTGCATTAATATATGTAATAAAACCTCAAGATATATTAATGAAAAACGGTTTGTTTTTGGGAATGTATCCATTAAAGACAATTGCAATAAGTGCTATTATTGCATATCTAATAATAATAGGAGCTTTCAAATTAATAAAAAACAAAATGCAAAAAAAGAATTTATATTGCAAATTACGTGTGTGTTTAAATAAAAAAATAGTTGAAACTATAGCAATGATTGATACAGGAAATTTATTAAAAGAACCTATAAGCAATATACCAGTAGTGATAATAGAACGTTCAATATTATACGATGTCTTACCAAAAGAAATATTAAATAATTTAGAAAAAATATTAGGAGGTGAGTTTGACAAAATACCAGAAGATATTCAAAACGAGTATCGTTCAAAATTAAAAGTTATTCCATTTTCTTCTTTAGGAAAAGACCATGGTATGCTTCTTGGAATTAAACCACAATATATTGAATTGATAAAAGAAGATGATGGAGAAATTGAAAAAGAGTATAAAGAAAATATTATAATTGGAATTTATAATAAATCACTAACTAGACGCGGAGAATATAAAGCTCTAGTTGGAGTCTGAAAGGATGAAGTAAAAATGAAACGATTAGTAAGGTTATTAAAAGACAGTGTGAATAATATTTGTGCGAGGTATTTAAATGAAGACAATGAAATAGAATATCTTCCTATATTTTATATTGCTGGAAGTCAAACTCTTCCACCACCTTTATCTTCAGAAGAAGAATTGGAGTTGTTACAGAAGTTAGATAGTGAAGATAATTTGAAAGTTAGGCAAACATTGGTAGAAAGAAATTTGAGATTAGTTGTATATATAGCAAAAAAATTTGAAAACACTGGAATTGGAATTGAAGATTTAATATCAATTGGAACAATAGGATTGATGAAAGGAGTAAACACATTTAAAGCAGATAAGAAAATTAAACTTGCAACATATGCTTCAAGGTGTATTGAAAATGAAATTTTAATGTTTTTAAGAAAAAGTAATAAAATAAAAGGTGAAATCTCAATTGATGAACCTCTTAATAAAGATGGAGAAGGAAATGAATTGTTACTTTCTGATATTTTAGGGACAGATCCAGACATAACATCTAGAAACCTTGAAGATGAAGTTGATAAGAAGTTACTAAAAGCATCAATATTGAAATTAAATGATAGAGAAAAAGAAATAATGGAAATGAGATTTGGACTAAAGACTCAAAAAGAAAAAACTCAAAAAGAAGTAGCAGATGAACTTCGGAATATCTCAAAGTTATATATCGCGATTAGAAAAAAAGATAATAAAAAAGATGAAAAAAGATATTATGAGTAAAACAGGATAGAATTATTAATAAGTTAAGTATTTTATAATAAAAACAAAAAGTATAAAGAATAAATTAGCTTCCTTGGGAAATAATATAAACATAATAATTTCCTAAAGGAGGTTTTTTCTTTTGAATAGCAACAAAGTAGAGATTTGTGGAGTGAACACATCAACGTTGCCTCTATTAAGTAAAGAAGAAAAAGAAGAATTATTTGTAAAAATAAAAGAGGGAGATGAAGAAGCAAGAGAAACTTTTATAAAAGGAAATCTAAGATTAGTACTTAGTGTGATAAAAAGATTTTATGGAAGAGGCGAAAACGCAGATGACTTATTTCAAATAGGATGTGTAGGTTTAATAAAAGCAATAGATAATTTTGACTTGAGTTTAAATGTGCAATTTAGTACTTATGCAGTCCCAATGATTATTCGGTGAAGTAAAGAGATACTTAAGAGATAATAATAGTATACGAGTAAGTAGATCGGTTAGAGATTTAGCTTATAAGGCAATACAGTTTAAAGAAAGATACGTTAAAGAAAAAGGGAAAGAACCAACATTAGATGAAATTGCAAAAGAATTTGATGTTTCAAGAGAAGACATAGCATTCAGTTTTGATGCTATACAAGATCCAATATCATTACAAGAGCCAATATATAATGATGGAAATGAGAGCATTTTTATATTAGATCAAATCAAGGATACAAAAAATACTGATGAGCTCTGGGCAGAAAAGATAACAATTGCAGGGGCATTAACTAAATTAAATGATAGAGAAAAAATGATAATACAAAAGAGATTTTTTGATAGTAAAACTCAAATGGAAGTTGCAGAAGAAATTGGAATATCTCAAGCGCAAGTTTCTCGACTTGAAAAAAATGCAATTAAGAATATTAAGAGATTATATAAATAATAATTTTAGATAAACTTTTCATATGAAATGAAGTTGTTTTATATGTAAAGTTTATTTTTTATATAATTATATTAATTAAAAAGTTTTACAAGTTTTGTTGACACAAGGAATTGGAGTTGATAAAATTAATTTGACGTAAATTTGGAGGATAATATGGAAAAATTAAAATCGTTGAAGATTTGTGAAAATCGGAACATCTGAAAAAATAATACAATATTTAAAGAAAATATGGAAACTAAAATTTATAATAGAATTTATAGTATCAATATTACTATGTAGTGCATTATTCAATATTATATATTTTAAACATTATAATAATATATGGAGTTTAAAACATTTAATAATAGCAGGAATAACTGGACTAATAGTATTATTTATTATAATGAAAGTAATAAAAGAAAATAAAGATAAAATAGAAAAAGTTTTTTTGAGTATTTCAATTCCTTTAGCAATAGGTTATGCAATTTTTATGATGATTCTATATGTGCCAGATGAGCATTCACATTTAAGTAGAGCTTTTAATATTTCAAGAGGAAATATTTTTATAAGCTATGAACAACATGATGAATATATACCGAAAACTTTAATGGATATTCAAAAAGTTTCAAATTTTAAAGAATTAGTAGAGGCAGAAAGAGAAGGAAAATTTTTAGAAGGAGAAGAAACACATTTTTTTAATGCTTTTGAAATCTATTTTCCTACAATATATTTTGCTCCAACAATTGGAAGTCAAATTGCAAATATATTTCATATGAATATTATAGATACAATGTATTTGATGAGAATAATGAATATAGTTTTTTATGTAATTTTGGGATATTTTACAATAAAATGGATTCCGTTTGGAAAATTATTAACAATGACTTATTTATGTATTCCTATGGTTATCCATCAAGCTGCTTCAGTAGCAGGAGATGCTTTTATAAATTCGATGTGTCTTTTATTTATAGCTTATAATATGAAACTGTTATTTAAAAAAGAAAAATATACAGTAAAAGAAAAAGTTACATATTTTCTAATAGCACTGCTGGCAACACTAAATAAAACTGCATATGTACCATTAGTTTTTTTGGCAATTCTATTAATGTTTAAAAAAGATAAAATTGTTGATAAAAAAGACAAGATATTTATGATAGCTACAATAATTATAATGATAGCAATTAGTGGATTATGGTATATAGTTGGTACAAACTATGAAGATACAAGAGAGTATATAATAGAAAATGGAATAAGTTCATCTGCACAGCTTGACTTTATAAAGTCGAACCCAATTCAATTTGGAAAAGTTATGATTAGAACTCTTTCTGAAAAGACATCTGAATATTTATATCAAGCATTGGGAGAATTTATGGCAAGACTAACTATAAAACAAGATATAATAATTCCAACAGTTTATTTAATAATGCTAATATTTGCACCGTTTTTAGAAAAATCAGAACTTAGTTTTAATAAATGGCAAAGAGGTTATTTGATACTGATGACGTTAGGAATTTATGTATTAGTGTTATTTGCTCAATATCTAGGTTGGACAAAGGTAGGTGGAGATATAGTAGAAGGTGTACAAGGTAGATATTTTTTACCTTTCTTAATATTACCTTTATTATGCTTAATTCAAAAAAACAAATATTTACACTTTAAAAATACAGTAACAGTTTATACTATATTAATATGTGTACTAAATATTATGAGTTTAACAGAAGTTGTAAATACTTTCTTATAAAAAATAATAAAATGCTTTTTTATTGAATATATATTTATATAAGAAAATAAAAAGGAGCATTTGTAAAATGGGAGATAAAGGTTTAGATTTTAAACATAAAGAAGTAGTTAATATAAATGATGGAAAAAGGTTAGGATATGTTCAAGATGTTTGTGCGGATTTAGAAAGTGGAATGATAACTGCAATTATTGTACCAGGTGGGAATAAAGTATTAAATATTTTTTCACAAGCAAATGATATAACTATTCCATGGCGGAAACATAAAATGTATTGGAGAAGATTTAATATTAGTAGATATTTAAATCTTCTTTTATATTATAAAAAATTAATTATTTAAGAGTAAACTAAAGTAGATAAAAAGATTCAAGAAAAAAGTAAAAAAAAGTAGAAAAAAAGTAAAAAAAAGTAGAAAAAAAGTATTGACATAAAACGTTACTTGTGTTAATATTAAGAAGTACCGAGCAACGAACGAAAAAAAATAAAAAATACAAACCAAAATTAGTAATAAAAAAACTACAATTTGAATATAATTAAACGGAGGATTACTAATTTTTTATTTTGCACAAAAATGTTAAAAATATTTTTTAAAAAGTTCAAAAAAAATACTTGACAAACTGAATTTGTTATTATATAATGCGGTATGTTATACAACGTGAACAGACAGAATAAAGTACATTGAAAAGTAAACAATAAATTCCAAGAGAACAAACCTAAGCGGTACGAAAGTACCAAAAAAAGTTTT
>CANQQF010000034.1 GCA_947625985.1 uncultured Clostridia bacterium
ATATTGACATAAAAACTGTTAAATCATTGAAAAAAAAACAATAAATATGCTATAATATAATTAGATGAATTTTTTAAATCCTTTTTACAGCTTGATATATAGGCAATTATTATAAAATAATTATTTTAAGGAGAATACTCAAATGAAAACATTACGGATCTTTGTATTATTGTTGATTGCTATTTTATGTATTAGTGGCTGTTCTTCCACTGATACAGGTAATTTAGTTGTAGACATTTCCAATACAAAAATTTTTGTTGATTCAGAGACAAATGTCATGTACACTTGGTATAAGAGTGGATATGGTGCAGGAATGTCTATTATGTTGAACGCAGATGGCTCACCTAAGTTGTATGACCAATCCACATCTAAATATACCAATACGAGAGATATTTCCGATACAAGAATTTTTGTTGATTCGGAGACAAATGTCATGTACACTTGGTATAAGAGTGGATATGGTGCAGGAATGTTTATCATGCTGAATGCAGATGGTTCACCTAAGACATACAAACAGTAATAATACAAATGGACAGTAAGTGGATTAATGTTTACTCGCTGTTTATTTATTAAAAAAAGCACTAAAAATGTGCTTTTTCTTTATTTGTGTTTCCACTAAAATTCTTTATAAAAGAAACAATTTTATCTAATAATTTTAGTAAAATATTTTTATTATCGACAACAGTTAATTGCATCATTGAAGAATTTTGATTATTAGAAATTTGCTGACTATTATTTATAGTATCTTGCTCTTGTTTTCTTTTTATTTCTAAATCATTATTTTCATATAAACTAGTTAAATCTTGAATTTCTTCATCATTACTCCAATACTCTAAATTAATATAACATAAAATAGCTTCAGCTAAATCAGATTTTTTAAATTGTGCTTTATCATCAAAATATTGATACACTTGAAGAGAGATTCTTTCAAGCAAATCAATTATTTCTAATGGTAATTTATAATAATATTCTTTATCTACATTATTTAGTAATTGTAAAACTTGTGTGCAAGCAATAATTTCATCTTCAGTAGGCCTTCTACGTAAAAATAGACTTTTAAATTTAGCATCAATAGCTTTTATTGAAGTTAGCCCTTTAGTAGAAGAATTGCAATCTTCTTTAATTTGATCAATACAAGATTTAGGTTCATATCTTTGTAAAGAATTTTCAATCTCTTGTAAATAAATAGACTCAAGTTCAGAAGGAATACTTTCTGAAGTATTATATTCAATTGGTGGAAATATAGTTTTATCAGCTGATAATTTAAAAAGTTTACTAACAATAGATGATGGTTTATTTTCTGAAGTATCATCTGAAAGTTCTTTTAAATTTTGAACCATTTTTTTAAAAAAATCTTCTTTTAATTCTGCAGTAGAATATAGTCCTACTCTGTTAAAACCATAAGAATTCCCAAAAAATGAAATAGAATTAGTACTATCTTCTGTACACATCTTTTCGATAAAGTCAATATCTCTTTGATCATTTATATTTAACAAAACATAAGGTACAGTAGCATTATCAGCATAATTAAAAGATAAAACTTGAAAATTATTATCTGCAAATGTCTGTAAAAAATCATTCAATAATTCATGTTCATTATCTAAGACATTAGATGATAAAAGTTCTTCATTATTCATAAAATTCTCCTTATCTTATGTATTATTCTGTATAATTAATTATAATATAATTTTAGGTTTAATGCAATAAATATCCTTTATGTAATATAAATGTAATAGAAACCTTGAATAAAATGTAAAAATATGGTATAATATCTTTTAACATTTTAATAAATAAAGAAGGAGGGAAAGATGGAAAACTTAAAATTTTTTAACAAATTTTTTTTAGACAAAGAAAAAGATATAGTAGTAAACTTATACAAATCAGACTCAAATCCAGATGAACTAATATATATCCTTGAAACTCCATATCATAATACAGGAAATTTAATTACGAATTTAGCAAAAGTTTGCGGAGTTTCAACTATAAAAAATGAGCATGATATGAAAATCATTAAAGGCACTTTGCCAGCTTATATTAATGGTGATAATCAAGAAGTATTTATTTTTCGCCTTGGTGGAATAAAACTTGCAAATATTTATGCAGATGGACGAATAGCAATAAAAGCAAAGATTCCAGCAATTACAAAAACATTAATGTCTCAAACAAAAAACTATCAATTTCCAGTAAAAAGAACAATAGTTAAATCATATATTTTCAAAAAATCAAAATTCAGAACAGATTTACATACACATATGAATGCAAACTTATCAGCAAACTGTCTAATAGCGTTAGGGTTAAGCCATCAAATAAAATATCCTCTTTATTATATAAAGAAACTTGGACTAAAATTATCTGCAAAACAAGAAAAAGTTATAATGAAGCAAAGAGCAAAAGTAGAGAAACAGTTTGAAAATTCACAATTAACAGGAAAAAAATTAACAAGAAAAATAGATGATAATACATTTATAAATTTTGCGGACTTTATTTTTTATAATTTAAAAAATGCAGAAGAAAATATAAACAAAGTAAGAATAAGTTTATCAATATTGAAAGATGGTCAGGCAGTATTTACAAATCTTGAAAAATTATATTTATATCGTTATGTATTTGCAAAAGGTGTTGAAAGTTCTGAAAAAATCGAAATAACTCCTGAAATGATAAATAGTATAACTAGCAAAAGTATTAGAACGAAACTTACTCAAATGCTTCGTGACAAAGAGCCAGACAGTGTGTATTGCAATAACACATTAAGGCAAGATAAACTATTATGGATTGCAAGATCATATAAACATCAAGGAATTTATTATGCAGAAATTGCAAATTCAGATTTATGTAAAAAAGGGATGCCTGCTATAGAGTTTCTAGAAGAAGTCCATGAAGTTATGCCTAAAATAGAAAAGGAAACAGGAGTAAAAATAAGATTTCTAGCAGCAATACGTAGAATACCATTAACAATTGTAAATTCTTCAGAAGATAACTACAGTTATTTAAGAGAAAATTTAGACGTAATTAAAGCTGTAGCAAAAAGTCCTTATGTCGTAGGAAGCGATTTTATGGGAGAAGAAATCAATGATATAAGTGAGTTACAACCAGTAATTAAAGAATTAGTAGAATATGTAAATGATGAAGATAAAGATTTTGTTATTCGTATTCATGCAGGTGAAAATGATAGTTTAAGAGACAATGTTGCAAAATCAATAGAATGTATAAAGAAAAGTTTAAAGCCTGGACAAAAAATGCCAAAATTCCGTTTAGGTCATGGATTATATACAGCAGATTTAGAATCTGAAAAAGGAAAAGAACTAATAAAAACAATGAAAAAAACAGGAGCGGTTTTAGAGTTTCAATTGACATCAAATATACGTTTAAATAATTTAAGTAATTTAAATAATCATCCACTAAAAACATATTTAAAAAATGGAATTAAATGTGTTCAAGGTACAGATGGTTGCGGATTTTATGGAGTAGATACAATAGACGAACAACTTGCATTACAAAACCTATTAGGACTTAATGAAGATGATTTTGCACAAATGAGAAAAGTAGAAGATGAAATAATTGAAAATAGTGCAAAAGCATTTGAAAGGAAAAACAAAAAGTTCAAAAAATTCATAGCAAACAGAACATTAAGAGAAGCACTTTTAGAGGAAGAAAATAAATATATTAATCAAAGCATGAATAATCCAATGAAACTTAGATTAAACGAAAACTTAGAAACATCTGTAGCATTAAAGAAAAAAATTAAAACATTACCTGAAGATAAAGTTCCAATAATAATTGCAGGTGGAAGTTTTAATGCAAAAGGAAGAGAAACAATATTAACAGAAGAAGGAAGAAAAATAATAAAAAAATTGCTTCAAAATGTGAGTACAGAAAAAGCTTATTTTGTAGTAGGACATAAAATGAACGGATATGAAAAAGCTGTTTTAGATGTAGCAAAAGACTTAAATAAAGACTTTGAAGTAGATGCAATAGTGCCAAAAATGGTTAGCAAAACTGTTGAAGAAGGTTTAAAAGATGAAGAACTAAATGGAATATGTATTTCACCAGAAAGTGAAGATTTTGGAATATACAAAAGTTTTAATTATGAAATATTTGAACGTAGAAGTTCAGTAGTAATAGCCTTTGATGGAAATTCTCCAGTATCAAACTTAGTACAAGAAGCAAAAAATGGAAAAGGAAAAGCTAAAATATATGTAAATGAAGAAATACCAACATTAAGAGAAAAAGCAGACTCATTAGGAGGATATGTTGTTCCATTTAACTTAAATGGAGATATAGTTGATAAAATATTAGAAGATAATCCAGAAATAATGTAAAAAAATAAATCCTGTAAAAGGATTTATTTTTATGTATGATTTAATACTTTTTTAATTTTTTTATTAGTTAGCTTAGTTCCATTTCTATTCGTTTATTGGTGAAGGAATTATTAAATCAGAAGTTTTAATAGCATGAACTATAGCTCTTCTTGTACCAGAATTGTCACAAGTAGATAATGTAACCATTTTATTTTCTGTAGTAGCTTCTACATTATAATCAATAGAAGATCTTTGAATATCTCTATCAATAAATTTTTTATAATCTTCTTCGTTGTTTAAACCAGGTACAATACTCTCGACATTAGGACTTTCTATATAGCTAGAGAATACTTTATACTTTGTTATTTTCTTTTCAGTAAAAATAGTAACTTCAATATCATTACCATTTTTTCCTCTAGCAATATCATATAAACCAGAGAACATATTACCAAGAGCTAGATTATGTCCAAATATAACAGTATTATTATCACTAAAATCACTAGCATTTTGATAATCCATAAATAAACTACCACAAGTATTGCTTTGTTTATTTATATCTTTATTTAAATAAAAACTATTATCACTAGCTTTTAAAATAGGATAATCAATGTTTGTAGTGCTAACACGTATCCATCCTACAACATCAGGATTTATTTCTTTAAGTTTATTGAAATCAATAGAATCTTGATTATCTGTTTCACCTTGTGTAACAACATCATCTATAATATCATCATAAATTCCTTCAGATTTTGCATTACTATAGCCCCATTCACCTATTTTAAATAAAGAATATAAAAATAAGCAAATACAAACAATTAATAAGATATTCATTCCAACTGCAAGTAATGTAAGTTTATCTTTCTTTTCTTTTTTTTGTGATTTAACTTTTTCTTCTTTCATTTTTGTACACCTCTTTTTTTACTTTTGTATTATACATATATAGAATAACATATTTTTTGAAAAAGTAAAATTATATTTTGAAAAAAAATAAAAAAAGTATAAAAAACCTACGGAATAAGGCTAAAAAATAACAAAAAGTAAAAAAATGTGGAAAAATAAAGAAATTGTAATAAAAGTTTAATAAATATGTCAAATGTTATGTTGCGTAAAGAGATAGAGCAAATATGTGATTTTCTAAAATAAAAAAGACTTTACAGCAAAAAATTTTTTCTTTATAATGTATAATATAATATAAATGTATATTATGGAGGAATAGATATGAAACTTAACATTATTCAAAAGTTAAAAAAGATTCTGTATTGGGGAGCGATAATAACATTTTTAAGTTCAATTCATTTTTCGAGCTTTGCAGCAGAAGTTTATATAAATGAAAGAAATGGTACAGAGTCAGTATGGGGAGAGTATCTAGATCAACGGTGGAAGTTCATATACATATCTAACAAAAGCTATAAAAACATCAGATGGTGGCTTTATTGCATGTGGTACGTATTTAAATGATATAACTATAAGCAATGGACAAGTACTAAAAAATTCAACAAATGGAGAAGATGGTTATGATTCTGATGCAATAATAATAAAATATAATAAAGATGGAAAAGTTGAATGGGTAAATAATATTAGTGGAAATGCAAATGAAAGTATACTTGATATACGACAAACATCAGATAATAGTTATGTAGTAGTAGGAATTTCCGAAGAATTTGGATTAGAAACAACAAACATCAAATTTTCAGGAGAAACAGAATTAGAAAGAAAGGGAGATAGACTAGACGTTTTTTCTGCAAAATATGGGAGTGATGGAAAAGTACAATGGGCGAAGAATATTGGAACTAAATCTGAACTAATCTTTCCTGAAACTGAAGGAGATACAGAGGAAAGTGATGAGGATTCAGGAGGGCCAAGTTTGATGATAAATAGTGCTCATATAACAAATGATGAAGGTGAATATGTTATAGCAGGACAATATGCATCTTCAGTTGGCATAAATGGAAAAGACTTACCCGATATTGGAAAAGACAATGCGGATATATTCGTATTAAAAAATAATAGCTTAGGAGAAATTGATTGGTTAAAAACTTTTGGAGGAGATGGAAAAGACAGAGCTACATGCATAATACAGACAACTGATGGAGATTTTATTTTAAGTATAGTAGATCAAAGTAAAACTTTTAGTTTTGATAATGGAACAGAAATAAAGGATGAAGGTAATCAAAGAGCAGTAACAGTTAGGCTATCTAATAAAGGAGAAACTAAAGCTATTTATACAATCCAACAAAAAGGAGAGACTTGCTATAATACATTAGAACCTACTAGTGATGGAGGATATTTAGTTGGAGGATCTTTCAGAGGTGGAGATGTAAAAGTAAGTGAAAACAGAACATTGAAATATGAAGGTGTTAAAGAAAATTCAACTATAGGAATGGTTTTAAAATATAATAAAGACAATGAATTAGAATGGGCACAAGACTTTAAAGGTAAAGATGCAAATGTGTTCTTTAACAATGACATTAATTCAATAACTCAAACACAAGATAATGGTTGTATCGTTTCATTTGAAAATAATGGAAGTAGTATAGTAGTTGGAAATAAAGAAGTAAGTTTAGTTACTAAAAATTCTCATTTAACAGCATTAGTAAAACTTAATAAATCAGGTGAATTAGAATGGATAAAACAATTAAACTTTACGTATACAAAAGATGTAGTTGAATTAGCAAATGAAGAATACCTTTCAATAGGTTATATATATAACTATATGGAAGACTCATCAGTTTATCTAAAATTAGATAATGAACAAAAATTTGATAAAGAAAGAACTGCTATTTTAGTTAAATATAAAGGTTCATATGTACCTGTAAATGCAAGTATTCCAACAACGTCAACAGATGATCCAAGTAATTCTAATTCTCAACAGGGTTCTACTAATGGAGAAAGTAGCAACGGCGGAAGTAATAATGGAGGAAGCAGCAATGCAGGAACTAATGTAGGTAGTAGCAATGTAGACAATTACAATAGTGGAGGATATAGCAATTCAGGTACAGGAAGTAGTGGAAGCGGATCTAACGGAGGGTCAAATGGATATGATTTAAATGACTATTATGATAAAGCAGCACAAGATAAAATAGACAGCAAAGTACAAGTTTCAGGATCACCACATACAGGAGATATGATAATATATTTTGTACTATTACTAATAGTTTCTGGAGTTGGAATAATAGTAATAATGAGAATAAAAAATAAAAGAAACAAAAAAGAAACAGGTAAAGAAATAAACAAAGAGAGGAAAAAAGAAGAAAGCAAAAAAGAAGAAAGCAAAAAAGAAGAAAGTAAAAAAGAAGAAAGTAAAAAAGAAGAAAGCAAAAAAGAAGAAAGTAAAAAAGAAGATAATAAAAATGAAAGTTAATATGAGTAAATAACAAAAAAATAAAAAATAAAAAACTCTATAAATAATTTAAATACTTATAGAGTTTTTTATATATAAAAAATTCTTTATAAGTTCGGAGGAAATTTATATGGAAAACAATTTGTTTAAATCATATGCAGAGGTAGATGAAATTTTATCTTTAATGGAAAAAAAATATATAGAAAAAGTACCAAAAAAAATGAGAGAGATGTTTAAAGATAAAAGGCTAAAAGGATATAACCCAAATATAAACCCTAACATACCACTTGATGAACAGAATTTACAAAGAAAAACATATGCTATTTTAGCTATGTTAAATATTAATTATTGGTGTAAAGATGAAAACGAAAGACAATCTATTATAAGAATTTATAGTGAAAACGATAAAAAAAGAGAAGCAGAAATAAGAGAAAAATATAATCCACATAATATATTTAAAACTGAAAACAAGAAAAAAGAAACAGAAACAAATTACAATACAGAACTTACAAAATATAAGGAAGAAAATTTTTTAAAAAAAATCATAAGAGAAATAAAAGCGTTTTTTAAAAAAAGATAAAAATACAGGGGAAAAGCTATGGAATATAGAAAAAAATTAGATAGTAACATCTTAGAATCTTTAAAAATAAAAATTTTTAATTATATGCAATCAAAAGGATTAAAAACGGCAAAATTTATGAAAAGTAATATGGACAAAGTTGAAAATATATATGTTGAAGATTCTGATACAAGAAGAGTGCCCAAGATGCAAAGTAGAGGGGCACAACCAAATAGACCTGCAGAAATAATGATTAATAAAAAGCTTGTTGAATTAGACGAAAATGACAAACCAATTGACATAGATAAAAAGTTAGAAAAAATAATTCGTAGTCAACTAGGACATGAATTAATACATCAAGCAGCTAGATATAATGGTTATACAGGAATACTAAACCATAAAAATAACAGAGGATTAAATGAAGGACTAACTCAAATGTTCACAGAAAAAATATTTGGATATGTTGTTAGTCCAAATACAGATGCTTATAAAAACTATAAAAAGATTGCAAAAATATTGGATATTACATTTGGAGAAAATGTTACTTTAAACTCATATTTTAATCATACAGATGATTTAGAACAAAAATGTAATGAATTAGCTAAAGATAATAATTTTTACAGAAGTATTAACGATACAATAACTTCTATGTATCAATTAAGACACAGTAATTTGAAAAAAGATAAATACTATGCATCATTAATAAATCCAATATATGAGAAAAAGAATGAATTAGTATTTCAAAAAATATGTGCACAAATTATAGTTCCAAAGTTAAAAACAATGCCAGAAGGAAGACAGACAAAATATATAACACAAATATTAGAAAGTGTAAAAGATGATAGTACAGTAACTAGAGGAATAGAAAATACAATTTCTAATTTTGGAAGTATGAATGAAGAACAACTAAATGAAAAAACTAAAATAATAGACAAACAATTAAAATCTGTAGAACAAAAAAATAAATTTATAAATCAATTATATTCTGATAATGATTACAATAACCTTGTAACCATTTCAGAAGATGGAGCAATACACCCTAAAGAGAATAATAAAATTACAATAAAAAATAAACAATTACAAGAAAAAATACTTTCTGGCTTATTTTTTCAAGACAGAAAGAACGATGGAGAAAACGAAAAACAGCATGTTAATGAGGTAATTAATGAATGCCAAAATCAAAAAGATAATGTAGAAATAGAACTTAACGAAAAGGAAAAAGATAATATTTTAGAAAGGAAAAAGAAACTATCTTCAATAAAATATACTGCAAAAGAAAATGGGTATTTAGTTTTAAATTCAATATCAGAATGTGAACAATCTAATAACATACAGCTAAATGCTATCAAAGCACCAACTAAAAAAGAGCCTTTAAGTTTTCAAGATTTAAAAAAAGTATATGAATCATATACAATAGATTATGAAGAAAATGTAAATAATCCAAACAAAATGTATGTAAAGAACAGAAGTACTAATGAAAAAACAGAAGATTTGCAATTATCGAAAATAGCAAAATTTGCTAGTATATGGGCTGAAGCAGCAGGCATAAAATGGATAAAAAATGAAAAAATCCACGGTATAACATATGCGTTTAGTGAACAAAGTGAACAGATTTTTAATCAATTAGGAACAATGATTAAACAAAATATGACTGAAAAGGGAAGTATTAATACACAAGCTATTTATAAAGAAATATCAAATAGTAAGTACAAATATTCAGAAAATATAATAAATACTTTGTTTGCAAATCCAACTAAACTAAAAATAATATATGATTTTTATAAAATGCAAACACCAAAAGCCAGATTGGAGACAGAGCTTCCAAAAACTTCAAGTGAGTTTAGAGGAGGAGTTGATTTTGATAAATATATAGAAGTAGAAGCAAAAGAAATAGTAAAAAACATAAAACCTTCTGACATAACAGACAGTACATTAAAAAAAGGAATATCTAGACAAGAAATAAATGAAGTAATTAATGAAATAAAAACAACGAAAAAAAGTAAAGATCAACAATTACAAAGATAACCGAAAAGAAAATGGTTATAAAAAAACTTAATAAAAAGGATTGTTACTTTATGTAAAATATGGTATGATATCTACATGAAACTTTACAGTTTGAAAATCAATTATATATTTCCGCAGTATTAGTACGATTTAATTTTAGCGAGGCAAAAATGATTACTAATATTTTAATTTATGCTTTAACTTATTTAGCTAATATTGTATTTTTTATTACTGGCGTTTTTTTTGTAATTGAAGTTGTTGCACTTATTATAGGAGCAGAAGACTATGCTACTAATTTTTTGTTAACAATTATTATATGGTTCCTAATATGTATAGGACTAAATATAATAGTTTATGCAGTAGCGCCTTCATATAAAGAAGAAGGTGAAATTATTAGACCTAGAACAGTTGTAGAGATGATATATGGAACTAAAGAAGAAAGGATAAATGAAGAAATAGAAAATTTTAAAAGTGAAATTAGCAACTTAAAAGATGAAGACACTAAAAAAAATAACATAAATTCTATTATAGATAATATGTCTAGTGAAGCACAAAAAGAAATACTTAAGGAATTAGTAGAGAAAATAAATTCAAAGGAAATAATGGAATTATTAAATAATTGATAACTTCAAAAAAGGCTCCTATTCTAGGATGCCTTTTTCTTTTATATCATAAAGAAAAAGTGTAAATAAAAACACATTCATCAAAATAGATTTTAGTGACAGATCACAAAAATTTTATTGATATGGAATTATTTTTATGATATTATATAAGCATGATGATATATATATAAAGGGAGAGATTAATATGCAAAAGAAGTTATATAGAATAGAAGAAGGAAAAAAAATAGCAGGAGTATGTGGAGGGATTGCAGAATATCTTGATGTAGATCCAACAATTGTTAGATTAGCGTGGATAATTTTATCAGCAGTAGTAGGATGCGGAATTATAGTATATATTATAGCTATATTAATAATGCCAAAAAAATCAGAAGTATAGAAAATAAAAAAAGAGTTATGTTTAAAACTGAAGTGGTAAAATGAAAGTAGACACAAAAAAAGTGTTTACTTTCATTTTTTTGATATAATAAAGAAAAAGATTGGA